>JBCBAV010000019.1:0-37716 GCA_038532285.1 Pseudomonadota bacterium
GGTCAAATGAGCTGAGGTCGTCGCCCCATTCCTCCATATTGTCAAAGCTGCGCGAGCGGTGGCGTGACAGCTCCACCCCCAATTCTTGGCACACGGCGATGGAAAAGCCGTCGATCTCCAGATCGTTTTTTACCCCCACGGACTGCACGTAAGTGTCCATGCCGTAGAGCTTTTTCATCATCCCCTCGGCCATGGGCGAGCGCACCGCGTTGTGGTCGCAGCAAAACAGGATCGAAGAGGGCAGCGGCTCGGTCACGTCAGCCCCCGAAATGCAGCACGCAGATGAGGGTAAAGAGCCGCCGGGCCGTGTCGGTGTCGACCTCGGCTTTGCCGCTGAGACGTTCTTGCAGCACGCGGCTGCCTTCGTTGTGGATGCCGCGGCGGGCCATGTCGATGGTTTCGATCTGGGAGGGGGGCAGCTTTTTCACGGCATCGAAATAGCTTTCGCAGATCTGAAAATAGTCCTTGACCACCTGCCGGAACGGCCCCAGCGACAAATGGAACTCCGCCGCCTTTTCAGATGCTTCCGTGCCCACGTCAAAGACCAGCCGTTTGTCCCGGATCGACAGTTCCAGCCGGTAGGGCCCGGCGGGCACGGCGCGCCCGTCGCGGGCGGGCAGCACAAAGCTGTTGTCTTCGAGCAGGTCGAAAATGGCTACCTTGCGCTCCTGCTCGATCTCGGGCGTGGGGGGCGGCAGGTTGGCGTCATCGAGGGTGATGTGACTGATACGGGACATGGGCGGCGTGCTCGTGCGGGTTGTTCCGGTTGGTTTTAGGCGGTGCGCGGGGAGAGGGCAATGTGGCTGCGCCCTGTTGCGCCACGTCAGGGGCTGCGTATCGTGGGCCGTGCACAGACAGCATGCAATGGCAGGGAGCAGGTGATGATCGGCTATGTGACCGTGGGCGTGGACGACATGGCGGCGGCAGAGCGGTTCTATTCCGCGTTTCTGCCCGCGCTGGGGTACCGGGTGGAGCACTATCACGGCGACCTGAGCTATGTCCCGCCTGCGCCCGAGGCGGGGCCGATGCCGCCGGATTTTTACGTCAAACGCCCCTTTGACGGCGCGCCTGCGGGGGTCGGCAACGGCACTATGGTTGCGTTCGAGGCGACAGGACAGGCCCAGGTGCGCGCGTTGCATGCCGCCGCACTGGCCGCAGGCGGCAGCGACGAGGGCGCGCCGGGCTTTCGTGCGGATTACGGGCCGACATTCTACGTCAGCTATCTGCGCGACCCGCAGGGCAACAAACTGGCGATTTACTCCAGCAACCCGGATGAACCGGGGCGGGACGGGTAGCATCGGGCCGAGGAGGGCACCGACGAGGCCACGGGTCAGGCAGCGCCCTACTGGTTCAGCTTGCGCAAGCGGGCGGTGACAGACAGGCCGTGGGCCTGCAGGCTTTCGGAAGCGGCGAGGACCTCGGCGCCTGGGCCGATGGCGCGCAAGGCGTCGGGGGACATCTTGGCCAGCGTCGTGCGTTTGACGAAATCCATCACCGACAGGCCCGAGGAAAACCGCGCGGAGCGTGCGGTGGGCAGCACGTGGTTGGGGCCCCCGATATAGTCGCCGATGGCTTCGGGCGTCCATTGGCCGAGGAAGATCGCTCCTGCGTGGGTGATCTTGTCCGACAGTGCGTCGGGGTCGGCGACGCACAACTCCAGGTGTTCGGGGGCGATCTGGTCGGTGAGCGTGGCGGCCACATCGAGGTCGGGCACGGTGATGATCGCGCCGAAATCCCGCCAGCTTGCCCCCGCGATGGCGCGGCGGTCGAGGGTTTCGAGCCGCGCGTCCACTGCATCGGCCACGGCGCGGCCAAAGCCTGCGTCGGTGGTGATCAGGATGGACTGCGCGCTTTCGTCATGTTCGGCCTGGCTGAGCAGGTCGAGCGCGATCCAGTCGGGGTCGTTGTCGGCGTCGGCAACCACGAGGATTTCCGAGGGGCCTGCGATCATGTCGATGCCGACCTTGCCAAAGACGCGGCGTTTGGCGGCGGCGACAAAGGCGTTGCCGGGGCCGGTGATCTTGTCCACCGGGGCGATGGTGTCGGTGCCGTAGGCGAGTGCGGCAACCGCCTGGGCGCCGCCGATGCGGTAGATCTCGTCCACGCCCGCAAGTTCGGCGGCGAGCAGCACGGCGGGGTTCAGCACGCCGTCGGGGGTGGGCACGGTGATGGCGAGCCGCGGCACGCCTGCGACCTTGGCCGGGATGGCGTTCATCAGCACCGACGACGGGTAGGACGCCAGCCCCCCCGGCACGTAGAGGCCCGCGGCGGCGACAGGCGTCCAGCGCCAGCCCAGTTCCGCCCCGGCCTCGTCCGTCCAGCGGACGTCCTCGGGGCGTTGTTTTTCGTGGTAGGCGCGGATGCGGGCAGCGGCGAGGCTAAGTGCCTCGCGTTCCGCCTGCGGCACCTTGGCGGTCTCTGCCGCGCGCTCTTCGGCGCTGATGCGCAGGGTGTCGGGGGTCAGGGTGATGCGGTCGAATTTTTCGGTCAGCTCAATGACCGCGGCATCGCCGCGCGCGCGCACGTCGGCGATGATGCCCGCGACGGTGGCATCGACATCGGGGCTGTCCTCGCGCTTGGCGCTGAGCAGCGCGCGAAACTGGTCGCCGAAATCCGGCTGGGCGTGGTCGAGAAAGATCGGCATGTACGGTCCCCTGGGCTGTGCTGCGACATAGCGGGGAGATATGGCAGGCTCAAGGGCGCGGCGCGGTGCGGCTGGAAATTCATCCCGGCGTCAGGGGTTGGGATGGTCCGGCTGTGTGTCGAGGCACGATCTGACGGCCTCGAGAAGTTCCGCCTTGGGCACGGGTTTCATCAGTCTGACGTCGCTTGCCTTCAGGCCGTTGCCGTGAACAGTCGCTTCGCTGGCGTAGCCGGACATGAAGATCACCGGCAGGTCCGGCTGGCTTTCGCGGCAGGCCCGCGCCAGCGCCGGGCCGTTGAGATCCCCCGGCATCACGATGTCCGTGATCAGCAGGTCGTAATCCCCGGCCTGTTCGAACCGGACAAAGGCGTCATCGCCGCTCGCGGCGGCGTCGACGGCATAGCCGGCATTTTCCAGCGCGCGCACGACGACGCCGAGCACTTCGATTTGATCCTCGGCCACGAGGATCCGCGCAGAGCCCGGCGGCACGACATGGGGCGCACTCTCTGGTGTCAGGTCATCAACGGCCGCGGAGTCCAGCGCGGGGAAGAACATCTTGACGGAGGTGCCGATGCCGAGTTCGGAATAGATTTTGACAAAACCGCCGCTTTGGCGGGCGAACCCTTCGACCATCGACAGGCCCAGCCCGCTGCCCGACACCATGTCCTTGCTGGACACGAACGGGTCCATGACCTTCGGCAGCAGATCGGGCGGGATGCCGGTGCCGGTGTCGCTGATCGCGACCAGCACGTAGCGGCCCGGGTCAACCGTTTCTTCGAGAGCGCGCGCATAGGCGGCATCAATCCGGATGTTCGATGTTTCGATGGTCAGATTGCCCCCGTCCGGCATTGCGTCGCGGGCATTCACGATGACGTTCACAAGCGCGCTTTGCAGGCTGGCCACGTCGAGATTGGAGGCCCACAGGCGATGTTGCAGGCTGACCTCGATGCGGATCGTTGCCGGGACGGTGCGGCTGATCCAGCGTTCGGTCTCGCGCACGACGGTGTTGAGGTCGATGGGGCGCGGTTCCAGCGGGGATCTGCGCGCAAAGGCCAGCATGTTTTTGGTCAGTTCACCGCCCCGCCGTGTGGCGGCCACCGCCGATGTCAGGATGTCGAGGCGATCCGACTTTTTGAGTTTTCCGTTTTCCTCGTCGTCCAACAGGAATTCGAGGTTTCCCTGAATGATCGCCAGCAGGTTGTTGAAATCATGCGCGACGCCACCGGTCAATTGCCCCACCACGTCCAATTTCTGCGCGTGTGTCGCAATGGACCGGGTTTTGGTCAGTTCGGCGTCCTTTTCGATCACATGCGACAAATCAAAGTTGCTTCCCACCACGCGGCGCAGATCGCCATTCGGGTTTCTTTCGACAATTGCATCGGCCTTGAGCGTGCGCACCGCGCCATCGGGAAGAATAACCCGGTATTCGGTGTCAAAAGGCGCGCCGTCGTTCAATGCGTCCTCGAACTCGGACTTGACCCGGTCGATATCCTCGGGGTGCACGGACCCTTCCCAGTCTTCGAAACGGCCCCGATTGCCTTTGATCTCGATCCCGTGCAGCGCCTTGTTGGTGTCATCCCAGACCACGTCGCCGGTCTTGGGATCAAATTCCCATATGCCGATGCCACCGGCCGTCTTGGCGAGGTCAATCGTGGCATACGCGCGATAAAGTGCGATGCTTTGGGCGGTGTAGTCGATGCTGACCTTGGTCAAACCCGCCGTCAAGAACACCGAGATCAGATTTGCCAATGCAATCAGGGGGTAGTCTTCGACCATCCAGGTTTGCGCCACGGCCCGCGGCTGGATCAGGAAAAAGGCGCTAGACGCGGCAAGGATGCTCAATGCGGCGACAATCATGATGCGCATGAGGCCAAGCTGCGGGCCGAAGAGGTCAACAAACCAGCGGCGCCACATCATGGCACCGGCCAGCGCGTAGAGATAGAATATGATGACCGCGGAAAAGGCGAAACTGCCGCCAATCACGTATCTTGCAATTGCGCCGCCGGTGGCTGCCAGCAGGCCGGCAATCGGCCCGCCGATGATGCCCGCCACAAGAACCGGGCCAGCGCGCGCATCAATGGTCGCGCCATCTGTCAGGTGAATGGGGGTCGCGGTCACAAGAAACGCCACAATTGCAAAAACCAGACCGATTGCGACCGACGCGCCAATTCCGGTGCCGCCATTATACCGTCGTAATACCCAGACCAGACACGGCAGCGTGACGCTGAGCAGGGCTGCGTTCTGCAGGAGTTCAACCGGCATTAAAAATTCAACCATTCAATTAGATTGCCGTTACTAGACCTATTTTGCGGTGCAATTGACAGCCTGCGGTGCAATGCGCGCAAAGACGACGTGCGCATGGGCGCGGCCATCCGGCCATCGCCGGCCCCGCGTGCTGCGTGTTTTCTTGTCGTGGGGCGCGCCGGGGCGCTGCGCGCGCGATCGGGTTGGCCCGCAAAAAAACCTCTGCATTCCGGGACGTTGCGCGGGCAGATCGTGGAAGACGCGGTGCCCGTGGCAGACCGGTTCGACATCTGGCCCGACGTCCGATCCGACATCTGGCCCGACATCCGGCCCGATATTGGGACCGGTCCCGCATGACAGGTGCGCCCTGCCCGGCCCGGGCACCCGCCCCGGCGGCAGGGCGCACCCGGTACACCTCTAGCGCGAATCGTTGGGCGTGTTAGGCTTTTGCTACGCACACCAAGAACACGGGAGGAAGACATGCTCGACACGTCTGTTGAGAACCAAACGCAGGATTTTCTGGATCAGTTCGGCGCGGCCCTGTCCGACGGCGACATCGCTGCGGCATGCGACATGTTTGATGACGACTGCTACTGGCGCGACCTGGTGAGTTTCACCTGGAACATCAAGACCATCGAGGGAAAAGACCAGGTTGCGGACATGCTTTCGCAGCAACTGGCCCATGTCAGACCGCAGCACTGGACGCTGGCCGCAGGGGAAATTCCGACCGAAGACGGTGGCGTGACCACCGCGTGGATCGAGTTTGAAACCGATGTGGGGCGTGGCTATGGGTTGATGCGGCTGAAGGGGGACAAGATCTGGACCCTTTTGACCACGCTGGTCGAGCTCAAGGGTCACGAAGAGCCCGCAGGCGACAACCGCCCGCTTGGCGCAAAACACGGGGCCGGCAAGAACCGGACCACATGGGCCGAGGAGCGCGCAAAGGAAGACGCCGAACTGGGATACGCCACCCAGCCCTACTGCGTCATCATTGGCGGCGGTCAGGGCGGCATCGCCATGGGCGCACGGCTGCGTCAATTGGGCGTGCCCACGATCATTGTCGAGAAAAACGACCGCCCCGGTGACAGCTGGCGCAACCGGTACAAGTCCCTGTGCCTGCATGACCCGGTCTGGTACGACCACCTGCCCTACATCAAGTTCCCGGAAAACTGGCCGGTGTTCTCGCCCAAGGACAAGATCGGCGACTGGCTCGAGATGTACACAAAGGTGATGGAACTGAACTACTGGACGCGCAGCACGGCCACGTCGGCGACCTTTGACGCGGCCGCCGGGGAATGGACCGTCACCGTCGACCGCGACGGCAAAGAGGTGGTTCTGAAGCCCACGCACGTCGTGATGGCCACGGGCATGTCGGGCAAAAAGCGGATGCCGGATTTTCCCGGCATGGACGCGTTCAGGGGCGTGCAGCAGCATTCGTCCGAACATGACGGCCCCGATAACTGGTCCGGCAAGAAGGTGGTCGTTGTCGGGTCGAACAATTCCGCCCATGACATCTGCGCCGCCCTGTGGGAGGCCGATGCCGACGTCACCATGGTGCAGCGGTCATCGACGCATATCGTGCGGTCGGACACCCTGATGGAGGTGGCGCTGGGCGATCTCTATTCGGAACGCGCGGTTGCGGCGGGTATGACCACGGAAAAGGCCGACCTGATCTTTGCCTCGCTGCCCTATCGCATCCTGCACGAATTCCAGATCCCGGCCTATGCCGCGATGAAGGAACAGGACAAGGACTTTTATGACGGGCTGGAAAAGGCCGGGTTCTGGCTGGATTGGGGCGACGATGACAGCGGGTTGTTCATGAAATACCTGCGCCGGGGGTCGGGCTATTACATCGACGTGGGCGCCAGCCAGTTGATCATCGACGGCGAGATCAAGCTGAAGCGCGGGCAGGTCACGGCGCTGGATGAAACCGGTGTGATCCTTGACGACGGCACGCATCTTGACGCCGATCTGGTGGTTTATGCCACCGGGTACAATTCCATGAACGGGTGGGTGGCCGACCTCATGGGTCAGGAGACCGCCGACCGGCTGGGCAAGTGCTGGGGGCTGGGGTCCGACACCACCAAGGATCCGGGCCCGTGGGAAGGCGAGCAGCGCAACATGTGGAAACCGACGCAGGTGCCAAACCTGTGGATGCACGGCGGCAACCTGCATCAGTCGCGGCACTATTCCCAGTTCCTGTCGCTGCAGATCAAGGCCCGCATGGAGGGGCTGCCCACGCCGGTCTACGGTCTTCAGGAGGTGCATCACCTGTCCTAGGGCAGTGCGCGTTTCGGCACGGCGGCCACCCGGGTGATCCCGCGGGGCCGCCTTGTCACGATCCGGGTCGGTTTGCCGGTTGCGGTCCGGCGGGCCGGTCTGTGCGCACAGGCCCCGGCGCGGGCGGACAAGAGGCGCGGCGCAGACCGAAAAACGCGCCGGGACGGCAATGGCGCGTCGTTGCGACGATCGCGCCGATGCGCTCGCGCGTGGTTCCGGATGATACAGGCGAGCGTGCGGGCAGGTCAGGGTCAAGGCCTCCCGGCGGTGCCGCCGCGCCACTTGGGCCTGACAGCACGCGCATCACAGGCGTGGTCAGACGTCGAGCCGCTTGATATACGCATGATCGTCGATCGGCCCGGTTTCGGTCCAGATGGCGCGGGGGCGGGTGCCCGTGCGGACAAAGCCTAGCGCTTCGTAAAACCTGATGGCGCGCGGGTTGTCCGCGCTCACGTCCAGTTCCAGTTGCCGGATACCTGCGGCGCGGGCCTGCGCTTCGAGCGTGTGCATCAGGTGCTGGGCAGCACCCGTGCCGCAATGCGCGTCGGTCACGTAGATCGGCCCGAAATCGGCGCGGTGGCACACCATTTCCGGCATCATCCGGCGCATCGCGGCAAACCCGACCAGGGTGCCCGCGTGAAACAGCCCGTGCCAGTTGCCGTGGGCCAGCATGGCGCGGTCGCTGTCGTCGCTGCGCGCCTCCTGTTCGGCGACGGTGATCAGGAAGGCGGTGGGATAACGGCGCAACCCCTCGAGCCGCAGGGCGCGCCATTCGGGTTGGTCGTCTGGGGTCAGTGTGCCGACGGTGTAGCCGGTCATTCCCCGTGATCCGGCACCTGGCCGGACACCGCCGCGTAGGGTTTGGTCACGTCCCGCAGGCCGACCTCGAGCGCTTCGACCCGCAGGCGCAAGGCGCCATCGCCCGCGAGCGTCAGGGTCAGCACGCCGGTGCCGTCCTCGCCGCGGTCGAATTCCATGGTCAAGAGCGACAGGATCAGGTCGCGGTCGGTGCGGTCGATGCCGAGGCTGGAGATGCCCATGACGTGGTCGATAAGCAGGATCGACTGCACGCGTTCGGGGCCCAGCTTGGTGTCTTCCCACCGGAACCGGTTCAGCAGCAGCGCGAACCGACGCTGTTTCGCGCCCCAGCTCATTTCCGAGATCGGGAACACCGCGTCCTGGCACAGGGCCGAGATCACCTGCAGCGCGTCCTCGTCATAGGCGCCGATGTTGACCGGCGCCCCGCGCCCGTCTTCGAACCGTGCGTCTTCGGTCATGCGTCCTTGATCCGTTCGATCCGGGCGCCGACGCCGGACAGTTTGCGCACCACCTGTTCGTAGCCGCGGTCAAGGTGGTAGACGCGGGCGACGCGGGTTTCACCTTCGGCGGCAAGGCCTGCAAGGATCAGGCTGACCGAGGCGCGCAAGTCGGTGGCCATTACCGGCGCGCCGCGCAGGCGTTCGACGCCGGTGACGGTTGCGGTGCCGCCGTGCACCTCGATCTCGGCCCCCATGCGCATCAGTTCGGGGGCGTGCATGAACCGGTTTTCAAAGATCTTTTCTTCGAGCACCGAGGTCCCTTCGGCGGTGCACAGCAGCGCCATCATCTGCGCCTGCAGATCGGTGGGAAAACCGGGGAAGGGTTCGGTGGTCACATCCACGGCGCGGATGCGCCCGTTCTTGCGCGACACGGTCAGGCCGGTCGCGGTTTCGGTGACGCTGATGCCTGCGGCGTCCAGCTTTTCGCAGAACGCGCCCAAGAGGTCGATCCGCCCGCCGAGGCATTCGACCGTGCCGCCGCAGATCGCGGGGGCCAGCATGTAGGTGCCCAGTTCGATCCGGTCGGTGACCACGCGATGCGTCGCCCCGCCCAGCCGGTCGACGCCCTGCACCGTGATGGTCGATGTGCCGTCACCGTCGATCTGCGCGCCCATGGCCCGCAAACAGGTGGCAAGGTCCACGATCTCGGGTTCGCGGGCGGCGTTGTTGATGACCGTCGTGCCCTTGGCCAGGGTCGCGGCCATCAGGATGTTTTCGGTGGCCCCCACGGAGGCAAAAGGAAAGTCGATCACAGCGCCCTTGAGATGACCACCGGGGGCCTTGGCGTGCAGATAGCCGTCGCGCAGCTCAATCTCCGCCCCCATCTTGGCCAGCCCGTCGGTGTGGATGTCCATGGGCCGCGCGCCGATGGCACAGCCGCCGGGCAAAGACACCTCCGCGTGCCCCTCGCGCGCCAGCAGCGGGCCGAGCACGAGGTTCGAAGCGCGCATCTTGCGCACGATGTCATAATCGGCGCGGGTGTTGATCGTGCCATGGGTCGACATGGCCAGCACCTTGCCGTCCTGCAGCGACGTGACCTCGGCCCCCAGCGATTGCAGCAGGGTGGTCATCGTCTTGATGTCGCTCAGCCGCGGCGCGTTGGTCAGGGTCAGCGGCTCGTCACTCAGCAGCGTCGCGGGCATCAGCGTGAGGCACGCGTTCTTGGCCCCGGCAATCGGGATTTGCCCATTGAGCGGCCCGTTGCCGCGTACCAGAATACTATCCATCGTCCTGCTCTGTATCCTTGTCCCCGGCCTGCGCTGCCGCCGCCCGTGCACGCGCCTGCGCCTTGCGTCGGCCCATATTGGCCTTGAGCGCGGCCTTCAACCGGTCTTCACGGGTCTGCGCGGCACCTGCCTTGGGCTGTTGCGGGCCTTTGCCCGGGGGTGTTTCGCCTGTCATGGCGCCTGTGTACCGCAGGGGTCGGCAAGGGTCCAGATTGGGGGTCCAGAATGGGGTTGCAAGGAACCGGTTTTGCGTCTATCCCGCCCGCCACGGCGCTGCTGTAGCTCAGGGGTAGAGCACTCCCTTGGTAAGGGAGAGGTCCGGAGTTCAAATCTCCGCAGCAGCACCAGACCTTCCGGTTCTCGTTGTGACTATGGTGCAGCTCTGGCTTGTCGGCCGCGACGGGCGCGCAACTCTGGTGGCGGTACCCTGAACCCTCCGTCCCTCTCGCGCCTTGCGCGGCAGGGCGCTGCCGGGACCACGCGCACCGCCGTTGGCGGCACGCTGGTTCAAATCTCAGCAGCAGCCCCAACAAATCCCGGTTCGCGCAGCAAAACATGCGATCCAGTGGGTCTTTTGTAGGCGTTTGATGCCCTGAGCGCCTGCGAAGGGCTGTGTCGCGTCCTTTTTGTGACCGCAACGCCGCAGTGACCGGTTGGCCGCGGCTTTTGAGCACCAAATCCCGCCGGATGCGGCGTTTCAGGCCACGCTGTGACAACCCCGCTGCTCAGCACGGATGACCGCTGCGCGCCGGAAAAAAGTCCCGCCGTTAGCGTTGCCTTAATCCCCGCTCCCTACGCAGGGCACAGAGGTGGCTCATGCGATTGTCGACAGAAGGCCGGTTGATCATTGGAATCCTTGCGACGGTCGCCTGGATCACCGGGATCGTGTCGCTTTTTCCCGCGCTCGACAGCGGCGGTTTTTCACCGCTGGCCCTGATTCCGCAGGACGAATTCGACCTGTTGGTCCAGAGCGAACAGGATCACTGCGACGCCTTTCTCGACGGGGTGAACTGCAAATGCTTCGGGGACGTGTCGGGCATCATCCAGGCCGATCAGACACCGCGGGTGCCCGATGCCTTTTATGCCGATCGGCAGGACTTAGCGCGCTGGCAGGCGGCCGACAAATGCTGAGCGCTGCGGCCAACACCCGTTGACCCCGGCGCGCCCCCCCGCCGCCTCAGCCCGGTTCAGCCCAGCGCGGCCAGAACCTCATCCATCACCGCGGCCGCATATGCCGACGTCATGTGCAGATGGTTGCCCAGATGCATCGCTTCATCCCCGGCAAGGCCGGTTGCGCGGGCGTATTCGCCACGGGTTTGAAACGGGCCGGCCATCAGCGCCTGCGGCGGTTCAAACAGCGGCAGACCGCGGGCGCCGCAACTGGCGATCAACCGTTCGCGCCACGCCGCAAACAGCCGGTCGCGCGCCGGATGTGCGGCAAGCCACGCCAACCCGCGATCCAGCGGCGCGGCACTGGTCGCCGGGTGCGGCGCAAGGATCACCGCCATGTTGTCGACCTCGGGCATGAAACGGTGCAACCGTTTGGCATAGTGCCGGATGCTGGTCTCTGCGAGGTCCGCCGCACAGCCCAACGAGATCAGCGGTCCATCGTTGTTCCGGCGCGGATGGCCAAGGATGTCCACCCCCTCGAGCGCCTCGACCACGTGCCGGAAAAAGAACCCGTGTGAGGCAAGCAGGACCAGATCATACGCCGCAAAATCGAGCCGGTGCGGCCCGTCCTCAACGATCATCTGCGCACGGTTCCGCGCGGGCGGCTGGCGCAGGTTCAGGGCTGTGCCGTTCTTTTTCCCGGACTGGAAAAAGATCGGGTTGGGCAGGCCGAAATAGGACAGTTCAAGCCCGGGATGCGCAGCCAGAATCTGCGGCTCGGCCGCCTTGAACGCCGCAAGGTGCGAATTGCCGACAAGCGCGATCCGCATCAGTGTGCAAAGGCGTCAAGGAGCATGTCCTCGCACACCGCGTCCCAATCACTGCCCCCGCCTGTGCCGCGCGCCACCGGCACGACCGCCTGCGCGGCGCCATAGCTGTGCAGGAAGGTGTGCATGACCCGCGCCACCCCTTCGTCCGACGGGGTGCGCAGGTTGCTGGCGAAATACGGCCCGCCCAGCGCCGGGGTCGTGATGATCTCGTAGGACGGAAAGTAATCCACGTCCCCGTGCGCACGCAGCATCGCGTCACAGGCGGCGCGCAGGATCGCCTTGGACGCGGTGGAGGCCTGGACCACATGCGCCCCCGATGCCGTGGCGGTCAGCGGCACGGGCGACACGGTCAGCAGCATTTTCATGTCGGGATTGATGGCGCGCAACAGGTCGCGCGCCCGGTTCAGGTCGCGCAGCACGTCCGCGTAGCCAAGGTTCACGAACCGCGCCGGTGTCGTGCCCATGTCGCCCGCGATGGTGCCCGGTGCCGTGGGCAGCGTGCGGCCCGTGCCCGCGTCGACCCAGCTTTCGGTCAGCCCGAGGGTGAAGACCACGCAGTCCGCCTCGGCCAATGCGGTGCGCAGGGCCGACAGGTGGGCCGCGCGCGATTGCGCGACCTCCTCGGCGGTCTCCAGCCCGTCGGGTTCGATGCCGGGGCGCAGCGCGTCGTAGAACCGCCCGCCGCGGTCCCAGATGATCGGGGCGGGGGCGGTGGGGGCCATCGCCTCTTCGATCAGCTCGACCCACTGGCGAACGGTATAGACGTTGCCATAGCGCGCCGAATAGACGCCGAACCCATAGCGCTGCGCCACGTGCGGCGGCAGGCGGGTGGGGCCGGGTTCGACGTCAATCACGGCCCAGCCCAGCGCCGTCAGGTGCCGGTGGATGTGCTGGGCAAAGCAGCTTCCGGCGGTGAGGATCGGCGTGTCTGGCGACAGGGCAAAGCGCGGGCGGTGCAGGGCCGCGGCGGCGGCCGGATCACCCTTGACCACCGCGCTGCGCCAGAACGCGGCGGCGGGCAGGTCCGCATAGGGGGAAGCCGGTGTGTCACTGCTCATGGGCCACAGTCAGGCCACGCCGCGCCTTGATTGTAAAGCCTGCCACATGATCGCGATGCGCGCAGCAAAGAGCGTCCCCCTCAAGGCCCGGTCCCAGATTGCCGCACCGGTTTGAAACCGCCCCGTCCCACGTTACCTCCAGCGCCATGACCGACGCCACCCCGTCCCGCCCCGCCGCCATCCCCCAGACCCGCCTCGGCCGTGCCAGCCGCATGGGCGCGATGGCCGCGGGCGTGGCCGGCAACATGGCCGTGGGCGGGCTGCGCGCGCTGGGCACCGGACAGCGGCCTGACCGGCGCGATCTGCTGCTGACGCCTGCCAACCTGCGCCGCCTTGCCGACACGCTCGCACAGATGCGCGGGGCGGCGATGAAGATGGGCCAGCTGATGTCCATGGACAGCGGCGACGCGCTGCCGCCCGAGCTGTCAGACATCCTCGCCCGCCTGCGGGCTGATGCTGATTTCATGCCGCCCAAGCAGTTGCGGCAGGTGCTGAACACCGCGTGGGGCACAGACTGGCACCGCCGGTTCAAACGGTTCGACGTGCGCCCCATTGCGGCGGCTTCCATCGGGCAGGTGCATCAGGCATGGCTACCCGACGGCACGCATCTGGCGATCAAGGTCCAGTACCCTGGCATCGCCCGCTCCATTGACAGTGACGTGGCCAATCTCGGGCGGCTCATGCGCTTGTCGGGCCTCCTGCCCAAGAGCTTTGATATCGACCCCTACCTGTCCGAGGCCGCCGCACAACTGCGCGAAGAGGCGGATTACGCCGCCGAGGCCGACCATTTGCGCCGTTTCGGCACGCTGATGGCGGGCAAAGATGATTTCATCGTTCCGCAGGTGCATGACCCGCTCTGCACGGGACAAGTTCTGGCGATGGAGTTCATCGCATCCCGCCCGATCGAAAGCCTCGAGACCGCCGACCAGCCCACGCGCGACGCCGCCATGACGCACCTGCTGGCGCTGACCCTGCGCGAGCTGTTTGACTTCGGCTGGATGCAGACCGACCCGAACTTTGCCAATTACCGCATCGCCGACGGCGGGCGGTTGGTCCTGCTGGATTTCGGCGCGACCCGTGCGGTGCCCGACTGGATTCCCCCATCCTGCCGCGCGCTGATCCGTGCGGGCATGGCGGGCGATCACGCTTGTGTCGCGGCACAGCTCGACCACATGGGCCTTGTCCCCGCCACCACGCCCGAACCGCATCTGGGCCGCATCCTGAGCATGGCCACCATGGTCTTTGACGACCTGCGCGCCGCCCCCGTGCTGGACCTCGGCACCTCCGACCTCTCGCGCCGTCTCCAGCGCGAGGGCGAGGCGCTCGCGCGCGCGGGCTTTGTGCCAGAAGATCCCGTCCCGCTCGACCTTCTGTTCCTGCAGCGCAAGATCGCGGGTATGTTCCTGCTGGCCGCGCGGCTGGGCGCGCGGGTGCCTGTGGCCGATCTGCTGGCCCCTTATCTGAAAGACACGGCATGAGCGTGCTGACCCTCGAAAACGTTCAAAAGGCCTATCCCGGCACGGACGGGCCTGTTCCGGTGCTGCGCGGCGTGGACCTGTCGCTGACGGCGGGCGAAACGCTGGCCCTGACCGGGGAAAGCGGATCGGGCAAGAGCACGCTCTTGCACGTGGCCGCAGGGCTCGAGATCGCCGACAGCGGTACAGTTGCCGTAGGTGGCACCGACATGGCCACGCTAAACGACGCGGGCCGGGCAGAGGTGCGGCGCGGCAAGGTCGCGGTGATTTTTCAGCAGTTCAACCTGATCCCTTCGCTGACCGTGGGCGCGAATATCGACTTTCAGGCCCGGCTGGCGGGCCGTCACGACCCCGCGCGCAGCGCCCGGCTGGCCGACGCGCTGGGACTGAAAGATCACCTACAAAAATACCCCGAGGCGCTGTCGGGCGGCCAGCAACAGCGCGTCGCCATCGCCCGTGCGCTTGCCGCCGACCCGGCCCTGCTGCTCGCCGATGAACCCACCGGCAACCTCGACGAGGACACCGCAAGTGCGGTGATGGACGAGATGCTGGCGCTGGTGGGCGACGCGGGTGCCGCGCTGCTGATGGTCACGCATTCGCCGCTGATGGCCGGGCGCATGGGCCGCCACGTGCACCTGCATAACGGGGCCGTGGAATGATCGGCACGACCCTAGGCGCGCTGGCCTCGCACTGGCGCCGCCACAAGCTGCAGCTTTTTGCCCTGCTCGCCGGGCTGGCGCTGGCCACCGGCCTCTGGGCCGGGGTGCAGGCCATCAACGCCGAGGCGCGCGCCAGCTATGATGCCGCCGCAGGCACGCTGGGCGAAGGGCAGTTCGACCAGATCGTGCCGCGCCGGGGCGAGATCATGACGGTCGAGGATTACATCACCCTGCGCCGCGCGGGCTGGCGCGTCAGCCCGGTGATCGAGGGCCGCATCGGCGACGTGCGCGTGCTGGGGCTCGAGCCGCTGACCTCGCCCGGCCGGTTCGACATCGGCCGCGTGGCCGAAGACAGCGGGATGGACGATTTCATCGGGCCCGGCCTGCTCTTTGCCGATGCCGTCACGGTCGCCCGGCTCGACACGGACCTCAACACTGGCGCCCGCGTGATCGAGGCCGCCGACGCCCCGCCCAACATCGCCGTGGGCGATATTGGCGTGGTGGCGCGGCTCTTGGGCCGCGATGACATCGACAGGCTGCTGGTGCTGCCCGACCAGCCGCGCGGCCAGCCGCCGCTGGCGCAGGTCGCGCCGCAACTGCGCCTGCTGGCCGCCGCGCAAACGGCGGATGTGGGCGAGCTGACCGACAGCTTTCACCTCAACCTCACCGCCTTTGGCCTGCTGAGCTTTGCGGTGGGGCTGTTCATCGTGCATTCGACCATTGGGCTGGCGTTTGAACAGCGCCGCGGCCTGATCCGGTCGCTGCGCGCCCTTGGCGTGCCACTGCGCACGCTGGTCAGCCTGATGGCGCTTGAGGTGGCGCTCCTGGCGCTGATCGGCGGAGCGCTGGGGGTCGCGTTGGGCTACGTCATGGCCGCCGCACTCTTGCCCGACGTGGCAGGCGCCTTGCGCGGGCTTTACGGGGCCGAGGTCGCGGGCAGCCTGTCGCTGCGCCCCGAATGGTGGGTGTCGGGCATGGCCATCGCTCTGTTGGGCAGCGCCGTGGCTGCGGGCGGTAAGCTGTGGCAGATCGCAAGGATGCCACCGCTCGCCAGCGCGCAACCCCGCGCATGGGCCGAGGCCGCACGCGCCTCGGCGCGCTGGCAGGGGGTGGCCGCACTTGGGCTGGGCCTCGTGGCCCTTGGCCTTGCGCTCTTCGGTACGGGCCTCATCGCGGGGTTCGTCACGCTGGCCGCGTTCCTCATTGCCGCAGCATTGGCCCTGCCCGTCATCATCCGCCCCGTCACGGCATTCGCCCAATCGCGCGCACACAGCCCGCTGGCCCAGTGGTTCTGGGCTGACACGCGCCAGCAACTGCCGGGCCTCAGCCTCGCGCTCATGGCCCTGCTGCTCGCCGTTGCGGCCAATATCGGCGTGTCGACCATGGTGTCGAGCTTTCGGCTGACCTTCACCGCCTTTCTCGACCAGCGCCTCGCGCCGGAACTCTATGTCCAAATCGAAGACCCCGAAGAGGCAGCGCGCCTGCAACCCGTCATGGAAGCCGCAGCAGACGAAGTGCTGCCGCTTTTGCGCGCCGACGCCGTGGTGGCGGGCCAGCCGGTGCAGGTGCTGGGCATCCGTGTCGGCCCGACCTACCGCGAAAACTGGGTTTTTCTGGGCCAGACCGCAGCACCCTGGGACGCGGTCGAAGCGGCAGAGGCTGTGATCGTAAACGAACAATTCGCTCGCCGCGCGGACCTGTGGGTCGGCGACATGGTCCCGCTCGACACGCCCCTGCCCGTGGCGGCGGTGGTCGCCGACCACGGCAACCCGTCAGGCCAGGTGATCCTCGGCGACGCGCTGTTTCAGAGCCTCTACCCCGGCACCATCCCCCGCGCCTTCGGCCTGCGGACGGATGACATCACAGGCGTGCGCGACAGGCTGCGGGCCGCAGGCGCCGACCCGGAGGCGATGACCGACCAGAGCGCCCTCAAACGCTTTTCCCTGCAGGTGTTCGAACGCACCTTCCTTGTGACCGGCGCGCTCAACATCCTGACGCTGGCGGTGGCGGGCTTTGCCATGCTGATGAGTCTGCTCACGCTGGCCGACCAGCGGGTGCCGCAACTGGCACCGGTGTGGGCCATGGGCATGACCCGCGCATCGCTCGCCCGGCTGGAGGTGATCCGCGCGGGCGTCTTTGCCGCGATCGTGGCGCTGGTGGCGCTGCCCGTTGGCCTCGGCCTCGCGTGGGTCTTGCTCGTGCGCGTAAATGTCGAGGCGTTCGGCTGGCGCCTGCCCATGTTCCTCTTTCCCGGCGACTATGCCGTGCTGGGAGCGGCGGCCCTGGGGGCCGCGCTCCTCGCAGCACTCTGGCCGTCGCTGCGGCTGGCGCGGCTGGCGCCCGCGCGCTTGCTTCAGGTATTTGCCCATGAACGTTAAAGCCCTCCTGATCCTCGCCTTCCTGTGGGCACAGCCCGCATGGACACAAGGCTTTGCAGGCCTCGGCACCGACGCGGACGGCTTTGCCATGCCCGCGCCCGACCCTGTGTTCGACTTTCCCGCCGATCACGGCGCCCACCCCGACTACCGCATCGAATGGTGGTACCTGACCGCCAACCTCACCGCCGCCGACGGCACGGCCTACGGCCTGCAATGGACGCTCTTCCGCTCGGCCCTCGCGCCCGGCGAGGCTGAAGGCTGGCAAAGCCCGCAGATCTGGTTCGCCCACGCCGCCGTCACCACGCCCAACGCGCATTACGCCACCGAACGCTTTGCCCGCGGCGGCATCGGGGCGGCAGGGGTGCAGGCCGCCCCCTTCCGCGCGTGGATCGACGAATGGGCGCTGGAAGGCCCCGATTTCGACACGCTGCAAATGCGCGCGGCAGGCCCCGATTTCGCCTATGACATGGCGCTCGAGGCGCAGGGGCCGCTGGTGTTCCACGGCGCGGGCGGCTTTTCGGTGAAATCCGAGGAGGGGCAAGCCAGCTACTACTACTCGCAGCCGTTCTACCGCATCACCGGCACGCTCGATCTGCCCGGTGGTCCGGTCGAGGTGACAGGCAACGCGTGGCTCGACCGCGAATGGTCGTCGCAGCTGCTTTCGGCGCGGCAGGAAGGCTGGGACTGGTTCTCGCTCAGCTTTGACGACGGGACCAAGATGATGGGCTTTCAACTGCGCGAAGGCGAAGGGCAGGCCTATACCGCTGGCACGTGGATCACGCCCGATGGCGCGACAGACGCGTTCGAGAACGGTATGTTCCAATCCGAGGCACTGGAAACCGCGCAGGTTGCAGGCCGCGACGTGCCCACCGCGTGGCGCGTCACCGTGCCCGCGCGCGGCGTGGACGTGGAAGTGCGCGCGAAGAACCCCAACGCGTGGATGGATCTCAGCATCCCCTACTGGGAGGGGCCGGTGACCGTCACCGGCAGCCACCCCGGCGTCGGCTATCTGGAGATGACAGGCTATGAGTGATCCAAACGATCTGGCAGCGTTCTGGGGTGAGGCGTGGCAGCATCTGGGACGCGGCGTGGCGGACGCAAAATCACCCGCGCGCGTTCCGGTTTTTGCCACCGTGTCGCCGGGCGGTGTGCCCGAGGCGCGGACGGTTGTCCTGCGCGCCGCGTCACGCAGTGCCGCGGTCCTCGAGGTGCACACCGACATCGCCACCGCCAAGGTGGCGAGCCTTCAGGCGTCCCCCGTGGCCGCGCTGCACGTCTGGCTGCCCCGCGCGAACGTCCAGATCCGGGTCACGGCGGATGTCGACATCCTGACCGGCGACGCGGTGGAAGGGGCATGGGAAAAGGTGCCGCAAGGCTCGCGCGTGTCCTACGGCACCGAACCCGCGCCGGGCACCGTCATCGACCATGTCTATGCCTACGAAAAACCGCCCAAGCGTGACCGGTTCGCGGTGCTGCGCTGCGCGGTACGCGAGATGGATCTGGTGCATCTGGGGCGGCAGCACCGCCGCGCGGTCTATGTCCGCGACGATGACTTTGCCGGACAGTGGGTGGCACCCTGATCCGACCCGCGGGCCGCAGCCTCACACCCCCGACGTCAGACCAAGCGTCCTAGCGCCGCCGCATCCGCCCGATCCGCGCCCCGGCGCGCAGCATCTCCCAATGGATCCGCACGCTGGGCATGAACAGCAGGATGAACCCGACATAGTAATACGCCGCCACCATCGCAGGCAGCCACAGCACGGAAAACACCAGCCCGAGGCCGCCAGCGGCGGCCATGGCATGACGCTCGCTTAGCACGCGCAGCAGCCACAGATGCGCCAGCTTGCCGCCGTCCAGCGGCTGCACCGGCACCATGTTCATCACGAACAGCATCAGGTTCAGGTACGCCGCTGTCTGCAGCCAATAGATCACTTCGAACCGCGCCGCGTGGGCGGCAAAATGCGCGGCCACGGCATCGTCAGTCGCCTCACCACCGGGCCACGCGGGCACAAGCCAATACGCCGCCAGCGACAAGAGCGCCCAAAGCCCGAGGTTCACAATCGGCCCCATCAGCACGATCAGTTCCGACGCATGCGCGCCCGCCGCACGGTGTTCGCAGAACCCGCCGCCGCCGTGCAGCACAACGCGGTGCACCGGCACCCCCTGCACCCGCGCGCCCCAGGCATGGCCCGGCTCGTGCAGCAGGATCGACGTCAGCACGATGGCAAACATGTTCAGGGCCCACGCCGCATCCTCAACGCTGCCAACGGAAAACCCGACAAAGATGAACAGCAAAAATCCAAGGCTGGGCATCACTTGGACCGGGATCCCCCACGGCCCGTTGAACGAAAAAAGCGGTGTCTCAGAATGCATTTCCGGGTTGCCTTTCAGGCTGTGCACAACAAACTGGCACCCGCATACATGGTGAACAGAGCGAAAATATGGCGGCACCCAACATCGTGATCCTGACCGGCGCGGGCATCTCGGCCGAAAGCGGGCTGGGCACCTTCCGCGACGAGGGCGGGCTGTGGGCGCAGCACCGGATCGAGGATGTCGCCACCCCAGAAGGGTTCGCGCGCAACCCGTCGCTGGTGGTTGAGTTCTACAACACCCGCCGTGCCCAAGCCGCCGAGGCCACGCCCAACGCCGCCCACGCGGCCCTCGCCCGGTTGCAGGCCGAACATGAGGGATCGGTCACGCTGGTCACACAGAACGTCGACGGGCTGCACGAAAAGGCGGGCCACCGCGACGTGATCCACATGCACGGCGCTCTCGATGGCGCGCTCTGTGCCGCGTGCGATCATCGCTGGACGGCACAGCTGGTGATGGAGGTGGGCATGACCTGTCCATCCTGCGCCGCCCCCACCGCGCGCCCCGACATCGTGTGGTTCGGCGAAATCCCCTACCACATGGAGCGGATCGAAGACGCGCTGGCGCAGGCCGACACGTTCGTCGCCATCGGCACGTCGGGCAATGTCTACCCCGCCGCAGGCTTCGTGCAACTGGCCAGCATGGTGGGCGCGCACACGATCGAGATGAACCTCGATCCGGGTGAAAACGTGTCGCTCTTTGCCGAGGCGCGCGCGGGCACCGCGTCAGAAACCGTGCCCGCATGGGTGGAGGAGGTGCTGGGTTAGCGCGCGGTCACAGGCGCACGGCATAGCTAGTACGGCAGATTTATACGCGCAATCGCGGCAGCAGGCCCTCTAGCACGCGCCTTTAGGGGCAAGGGGCGGGTAAACCCTTGCCCCGATCCTAGGAATGGCCGCAAATGCCAATCACGGACCTTTCCGAAACCGGATCAGGACAGAGCGGTCCAAAACCACTCTGCCCCATCCAAATCAATTGCTGTGCGAATGACCGCCGTGGCCATGGCCGCCGTGTGCCGCCTTGCGTTCGTTGTCGACGGGGATCGTCACGGTCACGTCACCCGCCTGTTCAAAGGTCAGCGTGACCTCGATCTCCGCGCCCTGCTCCAGTGGGCCGGTCAGGCCCATCAGCATCACGTGATCGCCGCCCCGGGCCAGCATGTGCTTTTCCCCCGCCGCAATGGCAAAGCCGCCCTCGACCTCGCGCATCTGCATCACGCCGTCGTCGTTTTCAATGTGGGTGTGCAATTCGACCCGCGCCGCCGCGTTGGTACTGGCAGCGATCAACCGGTCGTCCGTGTCGCTCATGTTGTGCAACACCATGAACGCCGCGCCGGATTTCGCGACCGGGCTCGCCGACCGCGCATAGGGGTCCATGATCATCATGTCAGCCAGCGCAGGGCCAGCGATCAGGGCAGCGGCAACCGCGCCCGCGAAGAATTTCGTTTTGGACATGGAACGTCCTTTCGTCTGAGAGGTGTCTGAAAAAGGGGTGTCAGACACTCTCAGGCGGCGCGCGGGCCGAACGGTGCAACCGCGGCGTCACATGCACCTGTGCCACAGGCGCAAGCAGCACAACCGCGCCGCCGTCCCCAACGACCAAGGCAAGCACCACGGGCGCGCCGGGCAACCCGGTCAGATGCATCAGGCAATCGGGGCACAGATGCGGCGCGCGCGTCTCGTTCCCGTCGGCATCAAGGTAGATCAGCTCGACCCCGTGCCCGGAACAGATCACCATGCTCTGCGCCGCGGGGTTCGCCCCACGGGCCGACGCCGCGCTGAGGCTGGTCACCAGCAGCAGAACGGCCATCAGGGTGGAAAGCACAGCGCGCATCATAAGCCAGAGATATGCCGCACTGCCCCCCAAGACAACCGCGACAAAACGCAAACGGCCCCGCCAATCAGGCGAGGCCGTTGCAATTCTACATCAGGACAGGATCAGGCCGCGGCTTGCGCCTTGGCGATCTCTTTTTTCACCTTCAGCGCGCGATCCGACAGCTCGGTGTCCTTGGCCTTGGCCAGATACGCGTCGAGGCCCCCACGGTGATCCACCGACCGCAGCGCCGCCGAAGTAATGCGCAGCTTGATGCCACGGCCCAGCGTTTCGGACTGCAGGGTCACGTCATTGAGGTTGGGCAGAAAGCGCCGCTTGGTCTTGTTGTTGGCGTGGCTGACATTGTTGCCAACCATGGGGCCCTTGCCGGTCAGTTCGCACACGCGCGACATTGCATCATCCTCTTTTTCATCTGGTGCGTCGCCGGGGCGGCCCCGGAAACGACATCAGCACCACGGGGCACCGCGGCGCTGGTCAAAATCGTTTGCGGGCAATAGGCGGAATCAGGGGGCGGGTCAAGACCCAGATGGGGCGGCCTGCCCCAGCATGTCCAGCACCTCCTGGGCCGCCTGTCCGGGGTCGGCACGACCCGCCGCCACATCGGCCCCCAGCGCGTCCATCTGCGCCTGCACATGCGGTGCGGCCAGCTGCGCCAGCAGGGCCGATGTCACATCCGCCTCGAACCAGTACCGCGCCTGTGCCGCGCGCGTCGCATCGTGAAATCCGTTGGCGCGCCGCCAGTCGGTCAGCGCCTGCATCTCGTCCCACGCCGCGGCAATCCCCGCCTCCTCCAGCGCCGACACCATCAGCGCCTTGGGAAAGCTGTCGGGGTCCTGCGGCCGCTTGCGCAATAGCCGCAGCGCACCGGCATAATCGGCGCAGGTCCGCGTCGCCACGGGTTTCAGATCGCCATCGGCTTTGTTCACGAGGATCATGTCGGCCATCTCCATGATGCCCCGCTTGACCCCCTGCAACTCGTCCCCGCCCGCTGGCGCCAGCAGCAGCAAAAACAGGTCCGCCATCTGCGCCACCTGCGTCTCGGACTGGCCCACGCCCACGGTTTCGATCAGCACCACGTCGAACCCCGCGCCCTCGCACAGGGCCACCGCCTCGCGCGTGCGGCGCGCGACACCGCCCAGATGCGTCTGGCTGGGGGAGGGGCGGATAAACGCGCCGGGTTCCCGGCTCAGCCGGTCCATCCGCGTCTTGTCACCCAGGATCGACCCGCCCGACCGGGCCGAACTGGGATCAACCGCCAGCACCGCGACCTTCAGCCCGCGCCCCACCAGCATCATGCCAAACGCCTCGATAAAGGTGGACTTGCCCACCCCCGGCGTGCCCGACAGCCCGATGCGCAGCGCCTGCCGCCCCTCAGGCATCGCTGCCAGCAGCGCAGCAGCCTGCGCCTTGTGGTCAGCCCGACTGCTCTCGATCAGGGTAATCCCCCGCGCCAACGCCCGCCGTTCGCCCTCTGCGATGCGGCGGGCAAGGTCGGGGATATCGGTGACAAGAGCCATGGCGACTTTGTGCGAGGGGGGCGGAAGAATGTCTAGGCCCGCGATCACGTTGGGGGCGATGAATTCGCTGCATGGGATCGGTTGCCGCTCGACCCGCAGACGCTTTGCGACCGATATGTGGTGATGCCACCCCGCGCGGCATCGCAGCAAACGCGCCGCCTGTCCACATACCAGTTTCAATGCATTGCACACCTTCGAGACATCGCAGCCGCGACACCCCGTTGGCCCCACCGCACACATGCGCCATAACGCGCGCATGACCGCCCCTCTTCCCATCGACGCGATCCTGCCCGACCTGATGGCCACCCTCGCCCGTGACGCGCGCGCCGTGCTGCAAGCGCCCCCCGGTGCGGGCAAGACCACGCGCGTGCCGCTCGCCATGCTGGACGCAGGGCTGACCCCGGGCCGCATTGTCATGCTCGAACCCCGCCGCCTCGCCGCGCGCGCCGCCGCCGAACGCATGGCCGCGACGCTGGATGAGCCTGTGGGCCAAACCGTCGGCTACCGCATAAGGGGCGAGGCGAAGGTCTCCAAATCCACCCGCATCGAGGTCGTGACCGAAGGCATCCTGACCCGCATGCTGCAATCCGACCCCGACCTGCCCGGCGTCGGCGCGGTGATCTTCGACGAATTCCACGAACGCTCTCTGAACGCCGATCTCGGCCTCGCCCTCTGCCTCGAGGTGACCGAAGCGCTGCGCGACGACCTGATCCTGCTGGCCATGTCCGCCACGCTCGACGCCGCCCCGGTGGCACAGGTGATGGGGGCCGACATCCTCACCTCCGAAGGACGCAGTTTCGACGTCACGCCCCGCTGGCTTGACGCGCCGTTGCCCAAACGCACCCGGTTCGAAGACGCCATGGCCGACCTGATCCTGAAGGCGCTCCACGAGGTCGAAGGCGGCCTGCTCACCTTCCTTCCCGGCGAAGGCGAGATCCGCCGGACCGAGGCCCTACTCAAGGGCCGCATGCCCCCCGGCACCGCCCTGCAACCGCTCTTTGGCGCGATGGACTTCAAGGCCCAGCGCGCCGCCGTCACACCGTCGGGCCAGCGCAAGGTGGTGCTCGCCACCTCCATTGCCGAAACCTCGCTCACGATCCCCGACATCCGCATCGTGGTCGATGGCGGGCGGTCGCGGCGGGCCCTGTTTGACCCGTCCTCGGGCATGTCCCGGCTGGTCACCGAACGCGTCACCCGCGCCGAGGCCACCCAACGCGCAGGCCGCGCGGGCCGGGTGGCGCCGGGCGTGTGCTACAAGCTCTGGACCCGCGGCGAAGACGGCGCCCTCGCTGCCTTCCCCCCGCCCGAGATTGCCGCGGGCGACCTCGCAGGTTTCGCACTTGAACTGGCCCTCTGGGGCGGGACCGAGGACTCCATGCGCTTTGTCACCCCACCCCACGCCGGACGCCTCTCCGAGGCACGCGCGCTGCTGCAAATGCTGGGCGCGCTCGACGCGCAAAACCGCATCACCGACCACGGCCGCGCGCTGGCCGCAGCGCCCCTGCACCCGCGCCTCGCCCACATGCTGCAAGTGGCCGGACCCGGCGCGGCCCTCTGGGCCGCGATCCTCGCCGAACGCGACCCGCTGCGGGGCCAAGGCGTGGACCTGTCGCTCCGCCGCCGCGCCGTGGAACGCCCGGGCGATTTCGGCGACGCCGCACACCGCGGTGCCGTGGACCGCATCCGGCAGGAAACCCGCCGCCTCGGCGACACCCGCGACACCGTCGCCCCGGCGCACGTTGTGGCGCTCGCCTACCCCGACCGCATCGGCCTGCGCCGCAAGGGCGACAACCCGCGCTACGTGCTCTCGGGCGGCAAGGGCGCGGTCATGCCCGACACCGACACGCTCGCGGGTCAGCGCCTGATCGTCGCCACCGACCTCGACGGCGACCCGCGCGAGGCGCGCATCAGGCAGGCCGCCGTGATCACCGAGGCTGACATCGACACCCACTTCCCCGGCCAGACCAAATGGCACGACACCTGCATCTGGTCCAAACGCGACGGCCAGGTCCTGACCCGCCAGCAGCGCCGCTTCGGCGCGCTCGTGCTCGAGGATCGCGCCTGGAAACAGGCGCCCCCCGATGCGATCGCTCTCGCCATGCTCGACGGCGTGCGCCAACTGGGCCTGCGCCCCTCGCCTCGCGCCCGCCGCCTGATGGCGCGCGCCGCCCTCATGGGCGACGGCTTCCCCGACCTTTCCGAAGACACCCTCATGGCCACGCTCGACGACTGGCTCCTGCCCTACCTCACCGGCATCCGCAGCACCGCCGACTGGAAAGCTTTCGACATCGCCCCAGCGCTGGAAGCGCACCTGGGCTGGGACGCCAAACAAGCCCTCGACCGCGCCGTGCCGGGGGCCTTCGTCACGCCGCTCGGCCGCAAGGTCCCCATCAACTACGACGCCGAAACCCCGGGCATCTCGGTCCGCCTGCAAGAGATGTTCGGCGTCACCACGCACCCATCGGTGGGCGGCACCCCCCTGCAAGTCACCCTGCTGTCCCCCGCCCAGCGCCCCATCCAGGTCACCAGCGACATCCCCGGCTTTTGGGCCACGTCCTACGCGGACGTCCGCAAAGACATGCGCGGCCAGTACCCCAAACACCCCTGGCCCGAAGACCCGACCCAAGCCGACCCCACCTTGCGCGCCAAGCCGCGGAGGTGAGGGGGGGGAGTACGCTCAGTGTCACCCCAACTGCGCCACTACGTCCAAACCAACGACGGCTGGCGCGATATACGCCCCCTCTCACTTTGCTTTTGACATGTCCGGAGATCGTCTCAGTCGGTTCTTCGCACAGAAACCGCCCCGAGTTTCTCGCGTTCGACCCGGCAAGCATGGCACGTTTGCCAGGCGGGAGACCTCATTATTGTTTGGCTTTGCGGGACATAGCTGCCGCAACCGATCTCTTTTCTAATGACCGCTTTGAATGGTTTGCGACCGTAGCGACAAGCACCATGCGCGGAAAACGGGCCTTCTGAAGTTTGCCTTGGGGGCGCATGCGATTGCGTACTTGGAATGCTAGACACATATCGTGCCTGTTACGGACAAGTTGATGTCTTACCCAATACTGAAACTATGGATCGTGCGGGCTGTGTTGGGCCGTTGGACCTGCAACACGGGACTTGAGAGCCTTTTTGATGAAAACAGAAAAACACGTCGGCGCGTTGCATTATACGGCACTTATTTTCTGGAACGTGAGGATCGTGGCATCGGTTCGGTAGTTCGAAAAACACTCGCGGCTTTACAATTGCAAAGGCTCGCGGAAGCGCCCTTGCCAAATCTGTTTTTGGTTCAAGCATCCGTTTATCCAGCAATCCGTGGTCAATCGAACCCTTTGATTTGCCCGGCTACACTCTGCAAGCTGGCGCCTACTACCTACCCTAATCGCTATTTACAGACCCTTTTCTAACCCGATCACAAGCTGATCGACCTACTCGTAATCAAGCAAATAGCGTCTTGGCACTGGCAGTCGCACTGCACATTTCATAACGCAAGGCCGCACAGACCAAGGGCAAATCAGTCCGCACAATAGCTGCAGGACGCTGAATGAATGTCGTTGATTGATGTCTCCCGCAGTCGATCGACAAGGGTCAATTCCACCTCTTCCAGCACGTCTGAAACACATCTCCGAAGATCCGTTTCAACGCTGCAATCCGTGGTTTCGATGCGCGTGGTGTTTCCCGCAACCAGCCGCTCATCCAATGCAAGATAGACATCTGCAAGAGTTATGCCCTCGGAAGGTCGCGCCAGCCGCCAACCGCCAGCGTGACCTTTCTCAGATGACAAAATACCTGCCTCTCGCAGTTTTCCAAAAACCCTGCGCACAACGACCGGATTTGTTCCGGCGTGTGCCGCTATATCAGCGGATGTGCGCGTACGAGCGGGATCGTTTGCCATGTGGCTCAGCGTATGTAGCGCGAGAGACAGTCGACTGTTTCGTTTCATAAGCAAGGTTTCTCCGGGGGTCGGGTTACACGTAACAATTGCGGTTGCATTGGTCTAGCAACTGCGTAAGTTACGTGATCGAAAGCTTAACGCCATCACCCGCCATTCCAATTTCCGAAGGAAAGATCCATGTCGATTTTCACCCGGCTCGCGTTATCGGCCGCGCTTGCATTTAGCACGGCCCTTCCAACTAATGCCCAAGAGGGCAGCCTGACCATCTCGGTCGGATTTGGCCCGACGGCGGAGGTCCCGGACCCACGTGCGAGCTATAACGGGTGGATGTCGAACCAGACCGGCGTGACCGAGACGCTAATGGGCATCGACTACGACATGAACCTTTACACACGCGTGGCCGAAGGAATCGAGCAATCTTCGCCCACCACATGGCGGGTCACCTTGCGCGACGGGCTGAAGTTCCATGATGGCAGCCCGGTCACGGCGCAAGCGGTGATTGACGCGATTGCGCCAATCTCCGACGAAGCGCATCCGGGCCACAACGCGCGTGTCGCCAAGCTGCTTGATCTGGCGGGCATGTCTGCGGATAGCGACAGCGTCGTCGTGTTTGAAACCAAAAGCCCAAATGCGGCCTTTCCCTGGACCCTGTCAGAGCCTGCAATCGCAGTTCTTGGCGCGCCGAGTGACGCCTTCCCGATCAATGCGACCGGGCCTTATGTTTTCAAGGAAGCCGTGCCGGAGCAGCTGTACCGTGTCGAAGCAAACACCGATTACCGTTTGGGTGCCCCCGGTCTGGAAGAGGTGCGCGTGGTTGTCGCTACCAACCCGGCAACCGCAGCGCTGGCCTTTGAGGCCGGTGAGGTTGATCTGGTGATCAACTACCCCGAAACGGATTTTGAGCGCATTCAAGCCACCGGCGCACAGGGGTTTGCGGCGCCAACGGCACGGCTCTATTTCTACACGGTGAATGCTGCAAGCGGGCCGTTGTCCAATCCGTTGATCCGTCAAGCGGTTTCCTACGCGATTGATCGCGATGGCATTGTCGCTGCCGCGCTTTCCGGCGTGGGTGGGGTGCCTGCGGGCACGATTTACCCAGAAGGCAAAGGTTGGGCGTCTGACATTCCCGCCAGCTATGACCCTGCCAGAGCCGAGGCCCTGCTTGCAGAGGCAGGCGCGGTAAAAGAAGGTGGCATCTGGATGCTGGACGGCGCGCCGCTGGAAATCGACATTGTGACCTACTCTTCCCGCGCAGCGCTTCCGCCAACGGCTGAGCTGACCCAGGCCTTTTTGGCGGCAATTGGCGTGAAGGCGAATATCACCGTGGGTGAATGGGGGGCGAGCAATGACGCGATTGCCGCGGGCGAGGCCGACCTGTTCCTGCAAGCCTGGGTGACGACGCCGCAGGGCGACCCCGGTGCTGTTCTTGAAACTTTGCTCAAGTCGGATGGTGGCTCCAACTCCGGCAATTTCTCAAACGAGCGCTTGGACGAGTTGCTGGCGCAAGGGCGCCTGACTTTCGATCATGCGAAGCGCAAGGCGATCTATGACGAGGTCCAGAAGATCGTTGCCGCCGAGGCCGCATTGATCCCTGTCTTCCACGTCAGCCAGACCAATGTGGGCGTGCCCGGATTGATTGGCTACCAGGTGCACCCGACCGAGACCTATTGGATCACGCACGAGACTAAACTCGCTGAATGACACTGACTGTGACCAGCCTGAGCGCGACCCGCTCGGGCCGGACGATCCTTCACCCGACATCACTGGACATAAATCCCCGGGAACGGATTGGCATTGTTGGGGCCTCCGGCTCAGGCAAATCAACGCTTGGCCATGCCTTGATCGACGATCTGCGGCAACAAGGGCATAGCGTAGCCCATGTCCCGCAAAGCCCGGATGAGGCGCTGGACCCGCTGCGCTCGATGGCTTTTCACTGGCGGGAGGCGGAGGAGGCTTTGGGCCTGCACGCAGGCCAAGCAGACCGGGACGGCTTATTCCGCGCCCTCAAGATCGAAGGAGGCGATCTGCGTAAACGGCCCTGGGGCTGGAGCCGTGGGATGCAGCAGCGCTTTGTGATCGCGATGGCCTTGATTGGCGCGCCCGATCTGATTGCCCTTGATGAGCCAACCTCTGCGCTTGATCCGGTGGTTGCGGCGGCGACGATGGAGCTGTTATCCGGGTTTCTGGACGGTAAAAACACCGCGATGGTTTTGATCACTCATGACCTTGGCCTTGCTGCTTTGCGGGTGGACAGGTTGTTGGTGATGGAGGCTGCACGCCTGGTCGAGCAGGGAGCCACCGAAGACATTCTGGAACGCCCCGAAACGCAGGCGGCTCAAGCTTTGTCGGCGCATCGCAATTGGATGGCACTGCCATGCTGACTATCAGTGAGCTGATGGTCAAACGCGGGCCGCGTGTGACGCTGGCGGATATCTCATTCACCCTGCCTGCGGGCAAAACGCTCGCGGTTGTTGGCGAAAGCGGCGCGGGCAAATCGACACTGATCGCGGCGATTTTGGGGCTGTTAAAGCCGAGCTTCGGTGAGATTGCCTGGAATGGCGCTCCGACACGCGACGCGAGCCCTGCCCTGGTGATGCAAGAGCCGCGCGCGGCGTTCAACCCGACCATGACGCTGCACCGTTCCATCATGGAGCCGGTTGTGGCGCAGAACATCAATCTGGCAGTGGGCCGTTTGGAGCGGCTTTGCGCGGGGTTGGAGCTGCCGCTGGATCTTCTGGATCGCCGCCCCGATCAGGTCTCTATCGGGCAGGCACAGCGGGCCGGTATTTTGCGTGCCTTGCTCGCTTCTCCGCCCTTGGTGCTGTTCGACGAACCGCTTTCGGCGCTTGATGCCGTCACGCAGAAACATACGGCGCGTTTGATCGCTGATTTGCAAGCGGAGGAAGGATTTTCCGCGCTGATTGTGACCCATGATTTGGGATATGCCGTCGCCCATGGCGATCAAATTGCGGTCCTGAACGCGGGGCGTATCGAGGAAATCGCCGACGCTCAAGACTTCGCGCTAAACCCGCAATCTGAATATTGTCGCACGCTAAGGGACGCAGCGATTGCCTTGGGCGCATTGGGGGCAGTGGCATGATCAAAGCCATCGGGGGCCTGCTACTCAGAGCGCTTGTCGTTCTGTCGGGCACCGCGATCCTGACCTTCGCGCTGTTGTGGAACGCGCCAGGCGACCCCGCCCAGGCCATCGCGATGGCGCGGTTCGATGCGCTTTTGACCGATGAGGTGATTGACCAGGTCCGTACAGAAGTGGGGCTAGACCGTGGTTTCTGGCAGGCGTTTTGGGCGTGGCTCGGGCCTTTGCTGACGCTTGATTTCGGCAATTCGGCCGTGACAGGCCGCCCGGTTTGGCCCGACCTTTGGGCCTCAATCAGCTACACGTTTCCACTGGCTTTTGCCGCGCTCGCCATTGGTCTGATTATATCGGTGCCGCTGGCGATCCTTGCCACGAAACGGCCCGGCAGCCTTTTGGATCGATTAGCGGTCGGAGTGGCCTCAATAGGCAATGCGATCCCCGCTTACTGGCTCGGGCTCATTCTGATCCTGATCTTCGCGGTCAAGCTCGCCTGGCTGCCAGCACTTGGGGCGAGCACGCCGGCGCATGCCATTCTACCGGCACTCACGCTTGGCTTAGGCGTCGCGGCCTCGCTGACGCGGATCATTCGCTCCGGCATTTTGGAGGCGCGGGGACAGCCGTTTTTGCCCGCAATCCGGCGTCGCGGTGTCTCCGAACGTTCCATGGGCCGCGACCATGTGGCCCCGCATGCCGCCATCCCGGTGGTCACGGTTTTCGGGTTGGAACTCGCATTCCTGCTTGAGGGGCTTGTTCTGGTGGAGGTGATTTTCGGTAGGCCGGGGCTCGGCACGTTTTTGGTGCAAGCGATCCTGTCGCGCGACTTTTCGCATGTGCAAGCCGTGGTGGTACTGACCGCGCTGGTCTTTGTGATCGTCAACCTTGCGATTGACCTGATCTACCGCCTCATCGATCCAAGGATCGGAGAGAGCAATGCGTAGCGTCACCCTGCTGGTCATCGCCATGGTGCTGCTGGCCGGGCTCGGCCCGATGCTTGCGCCTTACGATCCGAACGCAATCAACATCCCGAAGCGTCTGTCGGGCCCGAGCCCGGAGTTTCTATTGGGCACTGACGCTTTGGGCCGGGATATTCTATCACGACTGCTCTATGGCGCGCGGTGGTCTCTTGGGCTCGCCTTTGTGATTTCGGTGATCAGCATGGTCATAGGCACCACTATTGGGCTTGCGGCGGCTTTGGGCGGGCGGCTTGCCGATTGGGCGGCGATGCGGACTACGGATACCTTCCTGGCCTTCCCCGAATTGGTCGCGGCGATTGTGATTGCGGGGCTAATGGGCGCGGGCACCTGGAGCTTGATCTTCGCGCTCAGCGTGACGGGCTGGATGCGCTATGCGCGCGTGGCACGCGGCATCGGCCTGTCAGTGCAAAGCCGCGGCTATGTGGTGCAGGCGCGGCTGGCGGGTCTGCCCAGCTGGTCGATTGCGCGCTGGCATTATTTGCCGTCGCTGATCCCATCGCTGACTGTTGTTTGGACGGGCATGTTCGCGCGGGCGATCCTGGGCATCTCGGCCCTCGGTTTCCTGGGCTTTGGGGTGCAGCCGCCCAACCCGGAATGGGGCTCGATGCTTCTGGATGCGCGGGTCCATCTGCGCTCCACCCCGTTACAGATGATCTGGCCCGGGCTGGCCGTCGTGATCTGTGTGTTGGCCATCAACCTCGCAGGCGACGCGCTGCGCGACGCCTTGGCCCAGCAGGACGCGCCTGAGTGAACGCGCACGACCGCCCGTCCCTGGGGATCAGCCTACGCCTGCTGTCCGGGCTTTTGATGGCGGGCATGTTTGTGAGCGTGAAGGCGGTGAGCGACGCGGTGCCGCTTGGCCAGATCGTCTTTTTCCGGTCCTTCTTCGCCATCTTGCCTTTGGTGATTTTCCTTTGGGTAAGGGGGGAGTTCCCGGGCGGGTTGGCCACGAAACGACCCGGCGCGCATTTTCTGAGGGCGAGCTTCGGGGCGCTTGCTCTGTTTGCCTCCTTTGCGGCGGTCGCCCGGTTGAACTTGGCCGAGGCGATCCTGATTTCACAGCTCTCCCCCATCTTGATGGCGCTTGGCGCGGCCGTGCTTTTGTCGGAACGGTTGACCGAGTGGCGCTTATGGGGCCTCGCGCTTGGATTTGGGGGCGTGGTCGTGCTCGTCTGGCCGGAGCTGACCCGCGCATCTTACGAGGACGCAAGGCTCTTAGGCTATGCAATCGGTTTTGCCGCAGCCGTTCTGACAGCGCTGGCGCTGATCATGGTACGCAACTTGAACAAGACCGAGAGCCCTGGCGCGATTGCTATGTATTTCGTGCTCGCCTCCATGGTCGCCGGATTGGCGACCCTGCTTTGGGGGTGGGAGATGCCCAGCATGCAGGTGCTCGGACTTTTGCTCCTGTCGGGTCTGTTTGGCGGTTTTGGTCACATCGCGATGACCTTGGCCTTCCGCTACACCGAGGCATCCCGGCTCGCGCCGTTTGAATATGTGGCGCTACTTTGGCCTGTTTTGGCGGATGTGTTCCTCTTCCAGGCTGGCCTCTCACCCGCGTTCCTTTTCGCGGCGCCGATTATTTTGGCCGGCGCATTCATCGCAGCAGCGGAAAGAACACGTTGATTTGTGTTGCGCAAATTTACCGCGCCAAGATTTATCGACGCACGGTTCGGCAACAAACGAACGATTGCACTTCAATGGTGTTTTTCTGGAGGCATTTGGCAAAACATGGAGAGGCGAAATCCAAAGTACTATTTGTCTGAGCCCTTTCCGCCGTAGTTTGAAAGGTGCATGCAAGCGCCGCATGCCGATAGCTTCAGAAATGTCGACTTCGGGCCGTTTCTTCTGGCGATAACGTCTGCTTTCAACGCTTAGCGTCCATTTGTGCAGGACGCAGCATTCAGGAAGTTTGGGCTACAACCGACATTCGCCGCGTCGCAGCTGCTGTGCTTGTACGTGCCTCACCTCTCAAAATCCGATGCGCGCCAACGCGGCTTGCGGATATCCCTTTTTTGGGGGGCGTTCGGGTCACAACTTGATTTCAAAAGGTGCAAGCTACTCCTCACCCCGAAACCTCCGTAGGTGACACTCCAGGCGGCCCGTCCCCCGCCGCCTCAGCGGCCTTGACCAGCGCCAGCAGCCGCGCGTTGATCGGGGCGTCCAGACCGTGTTCTGCCGCCAGCCCTACGATCACGCCTTGCAGAGCGTCGATTTCGGTGGGGCGGCGGCGGGTCAGGTCTTCCCACATGGAGGACCGCGCCTCGGCATCGATGGTCAGCATCTGGGCGGCGATGCGTGTGAACAGCGCGTCGGGCAGGCGCAGGATGTGGGGGATCAGCCACGGGGCGGCGGCGGTGCTGCGGGCGGGGCGGATGCCTGCGGCGCGGAGCACCGCTAAAGCTTCGGCCATCTGGGCCGCCATGATCCGGCGCCACGCACGGTTGCGCAACTGATCGCGCAGGGGGATGTCGGCCAGCGCGTTCACCGCATTGCCGAGGTTGATCAGCAGCTTGCCCCACTGCACCGCTTCGATCCGATCGCTTTGTCGCCACGCGAGGTGCGGGGTACCCAAGTCGGGCAGCGGCCCGGCCTCGACCATGATGTCGCCGGACGTCCCGCGATGAAAATGCGCAGGCCCCCGCGCCACCACGTTGAACGGCACCATCGCCGCGCGCACATCTGCCCCCGGCAGGGCGGCGCGCAGGGCGCCTGCGTTGCCGATGCCGTTTTGCAGGCTGATGACCTGCGCGCGCGCGGCGTGCGACGCAACGCGCGTCGCGATGTCTGCGGTGTCAGCGGTCTTGACGCAGACCAGAACGAGGTCCGCGCCGGTCAGCACCGCGCCGGGGTCGTCGGACATGTGCAGGGCGCCCAGCACCGCGTCCAGCCCGTCAAACCCGGTCAGGCGCAGGCCGCCCTGTGCCGCGTCGATGATCCGCGCCCGGCCCAGAAACCGCACGTCGTGCCCCGCCAGCGCCAACAGCCCGCCGACAAAGCAGCCGATACTGCCCGCACCGGCCACGGCTATGCGCGGGCGCTCAGGCGCCACGGCTCTACTCTGGCGCTTACGCGCCAAGGCACCAGCGCATGATCGCCTTTTGCGCGTGCAGGCGGTTTTCGGCCTCGTCAAAGATCACCGAATGCGGCCCGTCCATCACCGCCGATGTCGCCTCGTCCTCGCGGTGGGCAGGCAGGCAATGCATGAACAGGCCGTCGGGTTTCGCCCGCGCCATCAGCGCGTCGTTGACCTGGTAGCCGCGCAGCTGGTTGTGCCGCCGCTCGCGCGCCGATTGCGGATCGTGCATGCTGACCCAGGTGTCCGTCACCACCAGATCGGCGCCGTCCACGGCGGCGTCGGGGTTGCGTTCGGTCGTGTAAAGCCCGTCGAGCGAGCGGTCGGGATCCAGCGGCTCGGGCCCGGTAAAGACCAGATCGAACTCGAACTGTTTCGCCGCATGGGCAAAGCTGGCAAAGACGTTGTTGCCGTCGCCGGACCACACGACCTTGCGGCCCTTGATCGGGCCGCGATGTTCCTCGAACGTCATGATGTCGGCCATGATCTGGCAGGGATGCGAGGCGTTGGTCAGCCCGTTGATCACCGGGACGCTCGCGTATTCCGCCATCTCCTGCAGGGTCGCCTCCTCAAAGGTGCGGATCATGATCAGATCGACATAGCGGCTGAGCACGCGGGCGGTGTCGGCGATGGTCTCGCCATGGCCCAGCTGCATGTCGGCGCCCGACAGCACCATGGTCTGCCCGCCCATCTGGCGCACGCCCACGTCGAAACTGACGCGCGTGCGCGTCGACGGCTTTTCAAAGATCAGCGCCACCATGTGCCCATCAAGCGGGCGGTCATCGTCGGGACTGCCCTTGGGGCGACCCTTGCGGGCGTCCTTCATCGCGATGGCGCTGTCGATCATCTGCCGCAGGTCGGCAGGTGCGGTGGTGTGGATATCGAGGAAATGGGTCATGTCGGTGTCTCTTGCGGGAACCCGGGGAGGGGGCCAGCCCCCGCGCGCGTTGCGCGCCCCCCGAGGTATTTTCAGCCAGAAGAAGCCATCAGGCAGCGAGGCTGCGCGCCGCGGCATCGAGCCGGTCCATGGCGGTCGCGATCTCGTCATCGGTGATGGTGAGCGGGGGCAGCAGGCGGATCACGTTGTCGGCGGCGGGCACGGTGATCACCTCGTGGGCATATCCCGCGGCCACCATATCGCCGTTGCTGGCCTTGCACTTGATCCCCAGCATCAGGCCCGATCCGCGCACGTGGTCGAACACGTCCGGATGTGCGGCCACCAGCCCTTCGAGCTTTTGGCGCAAGAGGCCCGCCTTGCGGTTCACATCGTCAAGGAACGCCGGATCGCTCACGATGTCGAGCACCTTGCCCCCCACAGCACAGCCGAGCGGGTTGCCGCCATAGGTCGAGCCGTGGGTGCCGGCGGTCATGCCCGACGCGGCCTCTTCGGTGGCGAGCACGGCACCGAGGGGGAAGCCGCCGCCGATCCCCTTGGCCACCATCATGATGTCGGGCGCGATCCCCGCCCATTCGTGGGCAAAGAGGCGCCCGGTGCGGGCCACGCCGCACTGCACCTCGTCGAGGATCAGGAGGATGCCGTGGTCGTCACAGAGCGCGCGCAGCCCCTGCAGGCACTGGTCGGGGACGGGGATGATCCCGCCCTCGCCAATCACAGGTTCGATCAGGATGCCCGCGGTGGTGTCGGTGATCGCCGCCTTGAGCGCGTCGTGATCGCCAAAGGGCAGGTGCACGAAGCCGGGCAGCAGCGGGCCAAAGCCATGTGTCATCTTTTCCGAGCCCGCCGCGGCGATACCCGCCGAGGACCGGCCATGGAAACTGCCCGAAAAGGTGATCAAGTCCACGCGTTCCGGGTGCCCCTTATCGTGCCAGTACTTGCGCGCCATCTTGACCGCCAGTTCGCAGGTCTCGGTCCCAGAATTGGTGAAAAACACCGTGTCGGCAAATGTCAGGTCCACCAGCTTGTCGGCCAGCGCCTGCTGCTGCGGGATCTGGTACAGGTTCGACGTGTGCCACAGCGCATGCGCCTGCGTGGTCAGCACCTCGGTCAGCGCTGGATGCGCGTGGCCCAGCGCGTTCACCGCGATCCCCGCCCCAAGGTCGAGAAATCGGCGGCCGTCTTCCTCGATCAGCCAGCTGCCTTCGCCTTTGACAAAGGTCAGCGGGGCACGGGAATAGGTCGGCAAAACGGACGCGATCATCTGGATCATCCTCGGTCTGGGGCCGCGTAAGGCAGAAGCCTTGTAGGTGCACGTTGGCGCGGCGCGGGTCAACAGGTTTGGTGGGGGGCGGGCCACGATCGGGCCCAGGCAAAACAGCGCGTCACCCGGATGGGGCGCGCGGGCGGATCAGGGCCTTATCGGCGTCGGAGAGCCATGCTGTTCATCCAGCCCGGATACCCCAGGGCCCGGCACAAGGAAAGCGCCAAGTTGTAGCGGTACAATATAACGGTTGCCCCGCGCCCGCGCACGGCGCATCTGCACACCATGCCGCACGATACCGCCCACCGGCCCGGCACCGCCGTGATGCTGATGATCGCCGCATCGGCGCTGATCGCGGGCACAACGCTGCTGGCCAAGGCGCTGAGCGCGCCCGACTACGGGACCCCGCTGCACCCGTTCCAGATCACCTTTGGCCGCTTTGTCTTTGCCTTTCTCGGCATCGCCACGGCGGCAGCCCTGCTGCGGCCCCGGCTGGTGCGGCCCGACCTGCGCCTGCACGTGCTGCGCACCACGGCAGGCGCCACGGGGGTCACGCTGATGTTTGCCGCGGTGGCCTATATCCCGCTGGCCGATGCCACCGCGATCTCGTTCCTGAACCCGGTCTTTGCCATGCTGCTGGCGATTCCGCTCTTGGGCGAACGGGTCGGGCCATGGCGCTGGGCCGCGGCGGGCATCGCCCTTGCGGGAGCGCTGGTCCTCTTGCGGCCCACACCCGACAGCTTTCAGCCCGCCGCCCTGCTGGCGCTCGGTGCGGCGCTGATCATGGGGTTCGAGATCACGGTGATCAAAATACTGTCAGGCCGCGAGCCGCCGTTTTCCATCCTGCTGGTGAACAACGCCATCGGCGTCTGCATCGCCAGCGCCGCCGTCATCTGGGTCTGGCAGACCCCGACCGCGGCGCAATGGGCGATGATGGCGGGCGTCGGCCTGCTGATGGCGTCGGCACAGGCGTGCTTTGTCAACGCCATGGCCCGGGCCGAGGCATCATTCGTGGTGCCCTTCAGCTACATCACGCTGGTCTTTGCCGCCGTCTACGACTTTGCCATCTTTGCCGTTATTCCCGACGCGGTCACAGCACTGGGGGCGGCTATCATCATCGCCGGTGGCGCGCTGCTGGCCTGGCGCGAAGGCCGGGCAGGCATGACACAGCCACGCCCTTGTAACTCCGCCGCCCATGACTAAAATAAGACGCTGAACCAAAAACAGGCGGCCCATCCCATGGGGCCGCTTTTTAGCAAGGGTAGCCCCGCATATGTCCTGGACCGATGAGCGCGTAGAACTGCTGAAAAAGATGTGGGGCGAAGGCCAGTCTGCCAGCCAGATTGCCAAGGAACTGGGCGGCGTCACCCGCAACGCGGTCATCGGCAAGGTGCACCGGCTGGGCCTGTCGAACCGCGCCGGTGGCGGCGGCACGGCCAAGGCTGAACCCAAGGCCAAACCGGCCCCCAAGGCCGAAGCCAAACCCAAACCCGCGCCCAAGGCGGAACCGGCCAAGGCGGCAGAACCCGCCGCCGAAACGCCGAAACCCACCCTGCCCGCGCGCAAGCAGAT
>JBCBAV010000020.1:0-37460 GCA_038532285.1 Pseudomonadota bacterium
CAAGCCGCCAATGCTCCCGGGCTCCACCCCTGGGGACCTCAAACCGTCCCCCGGACGGTTTGCCGGGCTCGGCCCGGACCGGTCCCCAGCCTCCTCTGCCCGAAACGCAGTTTCCACGCACATCTCGCTCAGCACCGCGTCCAGCACGTCCAGCATCCCCGGCACGCCCAGCGTCACCGCAAGGTCCACACACGGCACACCCGGCGGCACCGGCAGGCCCGCATCGCCGATCACCAGCAGATCGCCGTGTCCCAGCCCAGCCACCACCGCGCTCAGCTCGGCGTGCAGGATCCCCGCTTTCTTCATTCCGTCTCTCCCTCCACCCGTGGTCCCATCGCGCGCCAGCGGCGATAGCTGTCGTCGTTCATTCCGCATGGCGGGTAGCCGTGGGTCAAGTTGCACATCATCTCCTCGGACACCCAGCGTTCCTTTTGCCGGATCGCCGACACGCGCCGGTCGCAGTCGACCATGGCGCGGTGGAACGCCTCGCGCGGGTTCAGGCCCACGGCGCGGTGCAGCACCGCCTCGTCGCGCATCGGGATCACCACGCCGCGCGGGCGGCCATGTTGGAACAGCCACAAATGCCCCATCTCGTGCGAGACGAATTTCATCTCGGACGCCATGTGGCGGCGGAAGTCGGAAAAAGAAATTCGGCGAATTTGGCTTGGCATGATGTCGCACCTGTCTCGTGGCTTCGGGTTTTGTACAAAACAGGCGCCATTTTCATCAAAACGCGGGAATCGGGCGTTTTGACCCCGAATCCGCGGGGTGCGTTTTGTACAAAACGGCGGCCCTTTTGAACGATTCGGGTTCTAAACCCCCGGGCTGAGGGCGGAATGAACGCGCCGCACGCCGCCCAAGCGCGATCTTAACCGGATGGTGCAGGGTCACCGATTCTGACCTTTGCTAAGGTCCCGTGGGGCCGTGATTTTCCGGTCTTATCCCCAAGATACCCCCAAGAAATCCGCCACTGAAATCAACAACTTATCCCCAGAATTCTCGTGTAGCGACGCATTTTTCCTTTGCCTGAACGCCGCCAAAAGGCCAACCTGAACTCACCGGCGCAGAGGTCATAGACCAAAGCGGTGGACGCAAAGACCCCGGTGGCAACGGGGAGCTCAGGACGGATCCTCGGATTTAGCTTGCAGTTTCAACGGGTTACTGGATGCAGGTCGGATCGTGTGGTGGCGAAAGCCTCGTGACGAAAGGGCGGTGTCAACAGGGACGATGCGGGGGCGTACGGTCTTCGGTTCGGACGTTCGGCAAAGGGCAGAAATGCCCCGCGCAAGCTGGGCCAAATGTCGCCCTCTGGGGGGAGATGAGGTTCAAGACGGCGTCAGGATGTGTCGCTTGCGGCACCGCATGGATTTCGGTCCAAGCACCTGGCGCCGTTCGCTTTTTCCGATTTGAGAAAGCGACGGGCGGCACCGCAGCGCCGCCCGTATCTGCTATTTGTAGCCGAACGCAGCGTTCTTCATCCACGTCGCCTTGCCCTGTCCGGCGCGCATGTGCAGACAGGACGTCCCGACCCGCTGGAAATAGGTGATGTCCACGGCATACCACCCTGCCTGCGGCACCTCCGCCTGCACAGCCCGCGTCGCCAGACACGGCTGCCGCCCATTGAAATACGCCACCGACTGGCCGCCGATCTTGGCGTCGAGGCCATCATTCGTAAGGAAATCAATCGCATAGGTGCCCGGGGCGTCGAACTTTACATAGCCTGTGATCTTGGCCACCACGTGGTGCGCGCGATCCGATGTCAACGTCTTGTCGCCATCGTTTGTGTCGCGATAATCCAGCCCGGCCAGGGGTTTACCCGCCTTCGCCTTGCGCAGCGCTCGTTCGGCATTGCCCAGGGTCTTGACGTCCTTGGGATAGGCATACTTGACCGCAAGCCCCTGTTTCAGGCCCGAAGGCTGAGGGTTGGCTGGTGTCAATTTCAGTGGTGCGGCCCAAGCGCCAGCAGCCATGAAAACCGCGACCGTCGCCATCGCGGCAGTTTTCCAAAGTCCCATTTCGTTCTCCCATTCCCCTGCGCAGGGGTCCCCATTCCGCGTTACCGGAAACTTAGCCATGGGGCCGCGTTCAACACAAGCGTCATGGTCGAAATGTGATCACCCTGGAGCGCGATAAAACAGGTAGCGGTCTGGCGCGATGGTGTCGGGGCCGCGAATTTGGTCAATATCAACAAGGGGTTGTTGTGAAATCACGAGGCCACCCGGTGCCATTACGGCGGCGATCCGTGGGCTCAGAGCGGCACCTTCGGCGACGTCACGTTCCTTGACCCCATGCCCGAAATCATAGTGTGCAAGCGCAATCTGAACGCCTTGGGTGGCGAGCCGGTCCAGCATGTCTTCTGCTTCGCCCTGCAGGAAATCGGCCGCTGGCGGCACGCAGCTGGGGTGTGCGTTCATCTCGCGGTCGATCACCCATATGCGGCGGTTGGGCAGTTCCTGGCGCAAATGGTCATAGGTGCGCCCGTTGCCGAGACCCATTTCCAGCACGTCACCGGACGTATTCTTGATCAACTCTGCCGCCCAATTGATCCCGTCGATTTGCGCACTCAATCGTCGGCGCATGGATTCCAGTCTGCTCATTTTTGGGCCTCCATAAGCCAGTGATGCGCTCCGCCCATCTGCAATTCTGTCATGAATTCAACAGCAAAGGCCCAGATCGCAGGGTCATGCACCAGATGATGCGTCAACAGGCCATAGGGTTCTGCCGCGTCCGTATGCCCAGCGGCGCGGTCAGCGAAATGCGCGGCGGCCTGCGCCACGAGGCGATTTTCATCCAGCAGGGCGCCACCGCCGCGCCAGTCGATCGGGTCGAGGTGCGTATTGATCTGCGTGAGGCCGGGAACGGGTTCGGGGGTGCGGCGCGGTCCATATGTGGAAAGCGCGGTGAAACCGAGTGTCGGCAGCGCCGTTATGACCTGATCATTGATCCTGTTCCACGGCGGCACAAACATCGTGCGCAGGTCGTCACCGAAAAGGGCGCGCAGCCGATCCAAACCCCGTTCGGCATCGCCGACAAGCCCGTCTCTGGGCGTTTGAAATTCGTTCTTCTTGTTGACGCCACCGCTGTGGTCGCGGTGTGCCCAGCCGTGCACAACAGGCAGAAAAGGGGCGCTACGACAACAGGTTGCAAGCGTATCCGTCGCGTCGGCGGGGATGACAGCGAGGTGAACCCGAAGCCCAAGCCTGTCTGCCATTGCAGCGAGGTGTTCCAGCGCTGGCGTGACGTCAACCGCGTCATCATCGCGCCACCAGAACCGGGGCGTGACCCCGGCGGCGCGGCACTGCTGCAGGGCGTGGCGCAACGGGGACCAATCAATGCGCGACACGGTTCGCATCCATCAACTTGGCCACCAATTGCACTGTCTCCGATGCGCCATCCATACCCGTGATGCGCGGCGCGCGAACCTCAAGCATGACGTCGGTCACTGCCGCACGCAGGCTGTCGGCCCTGAGGTTTTCATTTGTGATCACACGCATGGCCGGAAGGTCCGCCAACGCACGCGCACGCAGGGTCTGTTCTTCTTCGCCACCTTCTTCAAACGGGATTATCACCGCGGGCACACCCGATTGCAGTACATCCAGCGCGGTATTGTAGCCGCACATCGATACGGATGCGCGCGCCGCGATCAGCAGGTCACGAAAATCCGAACGCAGTCCTTCAACACAGACGTTTTGCGAGGCGTGTGATTTCAGGCTTCGGCGGCGATTTTCGCCAGTCACGCAAAAAAGCCATTCAAGATCAGGCATTTCCCGCGCCGCCTTTAGTGCCGCGTCGAACATCGCGTTTCCCACGACCCCGCCTCCTGCGCTTACCAGAATGGGTCCGTTTCGCTGCGTTGTCACGTGCAGCGGCGCAGGCGCGACAAAGCCGGTATAGTGCAGCTTGGCCGCAAGTTCGGTGGAAACCGGCCAGCTTTGATCCAGTGTGATCACATTCGGATCCGAATGCACAAGCACACCGTCGTAAAACGCGATCATGTCCTCGGCAAAGGCGGCTTTTCTGGCGGTGCTTGGCGGCGCAAGGATATCGCGAACGGATGCAAAGATGCGGCATTGGCCATGTGCAGCGTGTAACAGCGCCTGGAATTCATCGCGCAGACTTCGACGACCAAAAGGGAATAGCTCGGTGATGAGAACATCCGCGGACGTTGACCCGAATATGCTCAACAGCGCGGTTTTGCGTTTCGCCATGTGGGTTGCATCGGCGACGGTTCCATCTGATGTCAGAAGCCGTGAAAAGTCTGTGCCATCAGACGCGACGCTGGGCAACTGAACGTACCGGATACCTGCGGTGTCGAGATGTGGCACGGGGCGCCCGCCGCTGACCAGCGTCACCGCGTGACCCCCGTCGACAAAGGCCCGCGCAAGGGTCAATGCACGGGCCAGATGCCCGGTACCAAGAAGGTGCGTGACCACAATCATCACACGCATGCTCAGCGTTCCTTGAGCCGTTCGACAGGACCGGCGCGCCATGTTTTACCAGTGATTTCAACGACGAACAGGCGGTTCCGCTTGATTTGAAAGGGGGCCGGGCCATAGAAATTCCAGCCGGTGGCGTGTGCCATCAGAACGCGCATGATGCCAATGTGGCAAATCGCGATGCAGTCCCGGTTCAGTGTCGCGACCCAAGGCAGCAGGCGCGCGCGGACCTCGGCCGGGCTTTCGCCGTCTGGGGGGCGATAATCCCAGCCCCACGCGTCGATATCGCGAAAACCCGTATTCGGGTCGGCGCGCAGGTCGGCGCCCTTGCGCCCTTCCCACGCGCCCCAGTTCATCTCGATGAGCGCCGGAATGGCCTCTGGGGACTGGCCAGTGACGATTTCCCCGGTTTCCATCGCGCGGGCCAGCGGGCTTGCGACGACGCGCGCGTGTTCCCAACCCGGCGGCAGGCACAGTTTTGCAAGTCCGGCGCGCGCTTCTTCATCGATCGGAATGTCGGTCAGACCCTGGATCTGTCCGGCCCGGTTCCAGTGCGTGTGCCCGTGACGCATGAGACCAAGGCGGATCACAGCGCAGCCTCGATAGCGGCACGGAGCGTTGCCGTCGCATGTGGGCGCAGATGCGTCCGGACGATGTTCCTGCGTCCTGCGGCTGCGGTCTCGCGCGCTGTGGTGTCATTGGACCAGATCTCGGCGATGCGCGCAGCCAGAGCGGCCGGTCCGCCCGCGGTGCTTGGTTGATCCGTGTCGATGATCTCGCGTATCGCGGGCCGGTCCTGGGCGATGACGGGCACGCCTGCGGCCTGCGCTTCGAGGTAGACCATGCCGAAGGCTTCGTTCACTCCGGGCCAGACCAGTGCGCGGGCATGCGCATATTTGTCAGCAAGCGCGTCTGCATCAAGTGCCCCGAGAAAGGCGATCCGGTCGCCGAACGGAGCAAACAGATCCTTGATTTCAGGGGCATTTTCACCATCTCCCGCGATGTCGAGGCGCCATGGGACGCTATCGGGCACGCGGGTCAGCGCCTCGGCAAGCAGGGTATAGGATGCGGTCTTGTCGCCCTTGCGCATCATCGCGACGGTCAGCAGCGGACCGGAAAGGTCGCTGGGCGCGGGCACATTGGCGCAATCGAGAAACGGGGGCAGGTGGGTCAGCACCTGACCCTTGGGGGCGTCGCGGCGCAGGGTTTCGGCGTCGCGTTCGGTGAAATACAGGATCGTGTGCGCCGCGTCGCTGGCAGCCTCGGCGGCGGTTGCAAAACGGGCCCAAGGGCCAGCGAGACGCTTTCGCGCGCGGGTGCTTTCGATCTGCAGATAGGGAATGTTGAGTGCGCCGCTGACACGTGGTCCGATCAAATCCGGGGCTTTGTAATAGTTGTGATAGGTCAGCCAAAGCTGCCAATCCGGCGCGCGGTCGATGATATCCTGCGCCTCTGCCGCGGCCTTTTTTGACAGCGCGTCCTGCGTGTCGGTGTCGCCTTTGCCGTCGAAAAGCCGCAAGTCCGAGGCGCATTCGACCGCGTACCCACCACATGCCAACGCCGACAGCAGCGCGCGGGCCATCGCGCGATCACCTGAAGGCACCGGGTGGCCCGGTGCCTTGAGCGGGGCATAAAATGCGATGGTCATGCTGCCATCACCCGGCGCAACGCGCGCGCCAGCTGGTCGATCCCGGGCTGCATCCGGAAATGCGCGTGCAACCGGTCGTGGGCCGCACTGGCCATTTTGGCAGCCCGCGCGGGGTTCTGGGCCAGTTCGGTCATGGCCTCGGCCAAAGCCTCCGGCGCATCCGACGTCAGCACCCCATGTTCGCCGCTGTCGATGAATTCGGGGATCGCGGATACCGGTGTCGACAGGATCGCAAGCTTCTGGCTTGCTGCTTCCATCAGGACGTTGGGCAGCCCGTCGCGGTCGCCGTCCGCGGCCACGCGCGACGGCAACACAAACAGGTCGGCGGCGCGCATCGCCTCGATCACTTCGGGTTGGTCGCATGCGCCGCGCCACGTGATCCGCTGCGCGACCCCGCGCGCGTCGGCCAGCGCCTGCATCTTGTCCGCCAGCGCCCCGCCACCGATGTGAGTCCAGTGCCAGTCGAGCGTTTCAGGCAGCAGCGCCAGTGCTTCGATCAGCCGGTCAAAGCCTTTCTTTTCCACCAGCCGCCCCACCGAAAGCATGTGATACGGTGCGTCTGCTGTGCGTCTCGTCTGCTCAGGTGCAGGGGGAAAGCGGCTGAGGTCGAGGCCGTGATAGACAAGATCCACCGGAGTGCTCGCCGCCAGAGACTGCAGGTGTTCGGCGCCAAACTGGGTGCACGTGGCGCCATAGGCAGCGCCCGCCGTGCCAGCGTCCAGCTTTTCGCGCAGTTCCCATTCGGGTGAGGTCCAGATGTCCTTGGCATGGGCAGAAAAGGACCATGGGATACCGCGCAGGATCGCCGCGTAGCGCGCGACGGAGGCGGGCGTGTGCAGGAAATGCGCATAGATGGCTTGCGTGCCTTGGGGAAGCTCGCGCGCCATCACGCAGGCCTGGCCAAAGCGGCGTATGCGGTTGCGGGTCGGATCGCGGCGCAGGTCGCGCAGAAAGTGCGCCAAGGCGCGCCATGCCGATGCGCGGCCGAAGGCTGCAAAGAGGCCACGCAGGACGCGGCCGGGTTCCTGATGCAGGTATTCCGGCAGATAGCGCACCCGCGCTTGCACCGCATCGTGCAGCGGGTGCGTCTTGCCGTCGGTTGGAAACCGCAGGGACCATATTTCGAACCGCAGACCGGCGCGTTCCAGCGCGAGGATTTCCTGGGCGATAAAGGTCTCGGACAGGCGTGGCCAGCCCTTGACGGCAATGGCCAGCGGCACGGGTTTTTCGGTCATTCGGCAGCGCTTTTGAGACGGGTGTCCATCAGGGCACGGGCCCGGGCGATCACCACGTCGAGCCCATCAAGCAACCCGTCGGCACCAGCCTGTGACGGGCGCGACTGCTGTGGCAACGCGCGGATCGCGTCGATCATCGTCTGCGCCGTCAGCCCGTCGCGGTATTTGTCCAGATTGCGCACCAGCCCCAACGCCTCGGCCCTGTTGGCACGGATCCACTGTTCGATGCGCGGCTCGGTCCGCGGGACAATCACCGCGCGGCAATCAAAGCTGAGCACTTCGCAGAATGTGTTGTAGCCGCCCATGCAGATCACGCCCTCGGCGTTGGCGATCAGGCTTTCGATCTTGCTGTCAAACCCGGTGGACACAACGCGCCCGCCCAGGGCTGCGACGCGGGCTTCGAAGTGTTCACGCTCTTCGCCAGCCAGAAAAGGCCCGTAGACCAGCACCGCTTGCGGACCCAGATCCGGGTCCTGTTCGTAGGCGCGCAGTACCAGGTCTACCATCGCCGCCCCATCGCCGCCGCCACCGGGGGTGACCAGAATGTAAGGAGTGTCCGGCACGTCCGCGGGGTCAATGATCTCGCGCCGGATATAGCCGGTCCAATAGGTGCGCGCACGTACGTCACTGGACAGCGGCAGGCCGTCGGTCGGATCATAAACCGACCGGGGCCCGTAGACCCACAGTTCGTCATAATATTTCTCGGTCGCCGCAGTCGCACCCTTGCGTTCCCATTCGGCGGCCAGCACTTCCTGCTCGTCCAGCACGTCGCGCAGGCCCAACACGATGCGCGTGCGCCCTGCGGCGCGCAGTTTTTCCAGCGTTGGCAGCAATTCGCCGCGAAACCCGGTGGGTTCCTTGTCGACGATCAGCAGGTCGGGCGCATATTCCTCGACCGTGGATGAGATCACCCCGGCGCGCAGCGCGGTGGTGCCGTCGATGTCCATGCCTTCGGTCTGGCTGGCGTAGCTGCCGTCGGCCAGTTTCTTGACCCCGGGCAGACGCACGTGGTCCACCGCCTCTGGAAAGGTGAAACGCCCGGCAACCGGGCTGCCCGTCAGGATGATGGCCGAGGTGACAACCCCCGCCTGCGTCAGCGCCGAGGCGACCGCCCGGCTGCGGCGCAAATGGCCAAGCCCGAAAGTATCATGGCTATACAGGAGCGCCCGGCTGGGTTTGCCGGATGTGATGGGCTGCGGGGCCGTGGGTGTGCCCATGGAATTGGCCTTCGTCTTGCGTGGGGCGAAAGGCATCCCCACCACCCCCGGGGATTCGCTTTGCCCGATATAGCACGGCAGGCTGCGTTCCCAAGCCGCCACACCGCGTTTCACCAGATCGGGCGCCAAGTGTTGCGCGCAACACATGTTCACATGCGGGGTTTTTGTGCGCTGATCAAGGGGTTCGGCCGATATCGTGATCACATCCACGCGTTGTCAGGCGACAAGTCATGGCGTAGCGTCGCAACCGAACTGTGGGTGCGTGGGAGCAGCAACTTCATGTCACGGATCAATGCGATGGTACTGGCCTTTGGCCTGTGCGTGATGTGCGCGGTGTGGTCCGGGGGCACGCAAGCGCAGGGATTGGGCAGCCTTGTCACCGGTGCCACCGGGGCTGAAACCGAAGACAGCGCCCTGAGCGAAGCGTTGCGCAGTGCAGCAGAAAGCGGGGTCAGTGTCATCGTCATTGACAGCAACGGCCGCGTTTTGAACGACGTGGCCACCGCCGCGCCGGATGCTGTCGTTGCGGACAATTCCAGTCTGATGAGCTTGCAGGACGATGCCGTCACATTCCGCAACCTGCTGATTGACCGTTTTCTCAACCTGCCGGCCGCGTTCAACGAGGTGCTTTTCATCCTGCGTGCCAGCAGCCCCGACGGCACGATCATGGCCTATGTCATCGCGCTGGTGACGTCGCTCGGGCTCTTTGGGGTCGGGATGCTGGCGGAATCGCAGATTTACGGCAAACGCATCGCCAAACGCTTTGTCGTTTCGCGGATCCGGAAAAACCCGCAAGGATACGTCGAAAAGATGCCCTGGCTCGCCTTCCGCTTTGTCGCGGGTGTCATCGGCATCCTCTTCAGCATGGCGGTGGCCTATATCCTTGGCTACCTGATCTTTGGACCGCTCGAAGATACGGCGATGCAGTTTACCGTGTCTTTGATCAACCTCGGCTACTTCATGGTGCGTTTTGTCACCGGTTTGTGGCGCATGATCCTGTCGCCGTTCATGGCGCAGTACCGGATTCCGAAACTGTCAGACAAGGATGCGACGCGGCTTTACTTCTGGCTGAGTTCGGTGGCCGCGATCAGCTTTTTTGCCAACTTGTTCGGTGTGTGGATCGAACAACTGGGCCTGAATTACGAGGTTTACGTCTTTCTCTTTTCGCTGCTTAGCCTGCTGGTCATGGCGCTGAGCATTGCGCTTTTGGCATTCAACGCGACGGCCATCACCAATGCGATCCTGCAAGACAGGCGTCCCGAAGAGGCAACTTGGGTGCTGCGCACGCTTTCGCGCCTGTGGCGCCCTGTGGCCACGGTCTATTTCCTGTTCGCCTGGACGCACCAGACCTATCGGTTGATTATCGATGACCCGCTGGGCGTGCCGCTGTTGTCGGCGGCCTGGGCAATCCTGAACATCATCCTCGTGGTATACGGCGTCATCAACTATTTCATCGAACGCAGTTTCGAACGTGCCCGTCGCGTGCGCGCGCACCGCGAGGCGACCGAAGACCCAGCCGCAGTTGTGATGGACGAGATGCCCGAAGGCCCGCGCCTGACCACCTTCGAAGGGTTGGCACAGCGCGTGGCGGGCATCCTTGCCTTTGTGGCGGGTGCCTATGCGTTTGTCACGGTGTGGAACCCGACCACCAACATGATGGGCGAAAGCCTGAGCAACCGGTTGCTCGATATCGTGGTGATCATCTTTCTGGGTTACATTGCCTACAATGCGTTCCGGATCTGGATCGATGCCAAGATCAGGGAAGAACAGGGTGACGAGGCACCCGGCGAGTTGGGGGACGAGGGCGGTGGGTCGTCTGCGTCGCGATTGGCCACGCTGCTGCCGCTGTTTCGCAATTTCGTTCTGATCGTGATTGTCGTCACAATCCTGCTGATCGTGCTGATGGAACTGGGCGTGAATGTGGGCCCGCTTTTTGCCGGCGCCGGTGTGGTCGGTGTTGCGGTGGGATTTGGGTCGCAATCGCTGATCCGCGATATCTTTTCCGGCGGCTTTTTCCTGTTCGATGACGCCTTTCGCAAAGGCGAATACATCGATGTGGGGGGCGTAAAAGGGACGGTTGAAAACATCTCGGTGCGGTCGTTTCAGTTGCGCCACCACCTGGGTGCGATGCACACGATCCCCTTTGGCGAAATTCAGGTGCTGACCAATTACAGCCGCGATTGGGTGATCATGAAACTGCCCCTGCGCGTCACCTATGACACCGACGTGGAAAAGGTGCGCAAGCTGATCAAGAAGCTGGGCGTGGAACTGCTGGATGATCCGGTCATCGGCGAGAATTTCATCCAGCCTCTGAAATCCCAGGGCGTGATCGAAATGCAGGACAGCGCGATGATCATCCGGGTCAAATTCATGACCAAACCCGGCGATCAATGGCTGGTGCGCAAGAAGGTGTACGAGGAAATCCGCGCGCTCTTTGAACGCGAGGGCATCACCTTTGCCCACCGCGAGGTGACCGTGCGTTTGGCCGATGGCAAGCGCGCCGCTGACCTGACCGACGAAGAGAAAGAGGCGATCAGTTCCGCTGCCGAGGCGGCCATGGAAGAAGAACTGATGGAAGGCGGCATCGCCGACGGTGACGATCGTTAATCGCTGTAGGGGTCGAGGCTGTCGCGCAGTCCGTCGCCGAGAAAGTTGAACGCCAGCACCACCACCACGATGGGCAGCATGGGGATGGCAGTCCACGGGTAGATCTCGATCGAGGCGAGGTTTTGCGCGTCGTTCAGCATCACACCCCACGACACTGCTGGCGCGCGCAGGCCAAGGCCGAGGAAGCTGAGCGCCGTTTCACCAAGGATCATCGCCGGTATCGACAGTGTGGCCGAAGCAATCAGATGGCTGGAGAAGTTGGGCAGCAGGTGCCGCCGGATAACGCGGCCGGGCTTTGCGCCCATCATCTCGGCGGCGCGCACGAATTCCTCTTCGCGCAGGGACAGGAATTTGCTGCGCACCGCGCGGGCGAGGCCCGGCCAATCAAGCAAGCCCAAAATGATTGATATGATGAAGAAAACCGCCACGGGCCCCCAGTTGGATGGTACCGCTGCAGACAGTGCCAGCCACAACGGCAGTTCCGGCAGGCTGCGCAAAATCTCAATGGCGCGGTTGACCACCCAGTCGATCCAGCCACCGAAATATCCCGCCAGCGCCCCGAACCCGATCCCGAGGATAAAGCTCACGGTGATGCCAATCAGACCTACCGTCAGTGACAGTTGCGCGCCGTAGGAGATGCGGGAAAACACGTCTCGCCCCAACCGATCCGAGCCAAAGATGAACACGGTGGCATCTTCGGGCGCGCAGAAAAGGTGTACTTCGGTCGGGATAAAACCCATGAGCTTGTATTCTGATTTGCGGCAAAAGAATTCCAGCGGCATGGGCCGGGTGGTGTCGGTTTCGTAGATCCACTGGAAGTTCTCGAGGTCCGCGTAACCCGACGTGGCATAGACAAAGGGGCCGATAAACTCGCCCTCGTGATACATGCGGATCGCTTGTGGCGGGTGGAACAGGTGATCGGCGCTGCGTTCATGCGGCGTATAGGGGGCAATGAACCCGGCAAACGGGATCGCCAGATAGGCAAGCAGCAGAAACAAGCCCGAGATCAGGCCCAACCGATGCCGTTTGAACTTGCGCCAGACCAGCACAAAATTCGACGCGTCCATGTCGGTGCGGTCGATCGCCGACAGGTCCACGTTGGGGTCATATGGTGCGTCATCGATGAAACGTCCGTCGGGCAGCGTGCTCATCCCCTTACCCCTCTCTCGCGCCGTAGCGGATGCGCGGGTCGAGCAGCACCAGCAAAAGGTCGGAAATCATCGTGCCCACCAGCGTCAGGAATGCCACGAACATCAACACGAACCCGGCCAGGAACTGGTCTTGGGTGCGCAGCGCGACCAGCAGATCCGGGCCAATGGTCGGCAGGCTCATCACCACCGAAATGATGACCGACCCCGACACCATCGCGGGCAGCAGGTTTCCGATGTCGGCCACAAACGGGTTGAACGCCACACGCAGCGGGTATTTTGACAACATGCGCGCGGGTGCCATCCCCTTGGCCACGGCGGTTTCGACATAGGGCTTGCCAAGTTCATCCAGCATGTTGGCGCGCAGGCGTTGCATCATCGCGGCAACGCCCGCGGTACCGATGACAAAGGTCGGCACGATCATGTGCATCAGCACCGACTGGATCTTGCCCCAACTCAGCGGTTCGCCTTCGAACTGCGGGTCCATCAGCCCGCCGATGGGCAGTCCGATATATTTGCGCCCGTAGTAGTAGAGGATCAGCGCGAGCAGAAAGTTCGGCGTGGCAAGTCCGAGATAGCCGATAAAGGCGGTTGTGTAGTCGACCCAAGTCTTTGACTTGGCCGCAGCCATCACGCCCAGCGGGATTGCCATGAAGTAGATGAACAACACCGCGGCAAGGTTTACCAGCACTGTCAGCCACAGCTTCGATCCAACGATGTCGGCCACAGGCTCGTCATTGTAGAACGACCAGCCCAGATCGCCCTGCAACAGCCCCGAAAACCCGTATTCGCCCGGCGCAAGACCCACCCACATCAGGTATTGGAACCACAACGGGCGGTCGAGGCCGAACTCGGTGCGCAGGAATTCGGCCTTTGCCACCGCCTCGGCCTGCCCCGTGGCACGCAGTTCAGCGATCTGGTTCGACAGGTAGTCGCCGGGGGGCAGGTTGATGATGGCAAAAACCAGCATCGACACCACCACCAGCGTCAGCGCCATGGTCAGCAGGCGGTAGGCGGCATAGCGCAGAAAGTTCATTCAGACACCTGCGCAATTTCCTGCGCATCGCTGAAATAAAACTCGTCCGGGCGGTGCACGCCGAAATGCGACCCGGGATCCCAGGCCCACTTTCCTTTTACGGGTACGTTCCGCAACCGGTCCGACACCACGATGGGCTGCGGCGCTTCGCTCAGGATGCCGATGCCGAATTGCTGGTCGGCATGAATCTCGAGCATCTCGCGCCAGATAGCCTCGCGTTTCACCGGGTCGCGTGTGCGTTCCCAGTCGCGGTTCAGGCGCATCAGGCGGCCCGCTTCGGGCATGTCGATCTTTTCACCCGCCGCCCCGCTGGTCTGGAAATACTGTCCCCATTTGGGCCAGGCAAAAAACACCTGATCTGTGGGCGCCAAGTAGCTCGGCGAGGTGAAGGGTTGCGGAATGCCATTGTCCCAGCCGAACCAGACCGCGGCCATGGTGACACCGGAAAACACCCGGTTGCGCAGGATGTCGCGGTCGGCCGGGCGCATGATCAGCTTGATCCCGATATCGCGCCATGTGTCGGTGATGATGGCCAGCGCGTTCTCGACCTCTTGCCGCTCGCCAGCGGTTTCGATCACGAATTCCATCGGACGGCCATCAGGCAGCAGACGGATGCCCGCGTCGTCGCGTTCGCGCAGGCCCATCTCATCCAGAAGGGTGCTGGCCAGGTCCGGGTCATAAACTGCCCATTTGCGCAGGTTTTCTTCATCAAACAGCGGGCTGGCTTGCAGTGCCGTCATGCCACCTTCCTTGCCCAGACCGAAATACAGGGCTCGGTTGATGATGCGCCGGTCAATCCCCAGCGACAGCGCACGCCGGAAGCGAACGTCGCGCATGATCTCGCGCCAGACCGGGTCGGCGAAATTCAGGTTGGGATAGATGGCGATCTGGCTGGCCGCGCCGTTGGACCAGAGGTACGTGCGATAGGGTGATCCGTCGGCTTCGCCCTTTTTCAGAATGGACGTATCGCGGAAATCCAGGCCGCGGGCCTGCAGATCGGTTTCACCTGCATTCGCCTTTGCAGCGACCAGCCCCGAGCCCACCACGCTCATCTCGACCACGTCGATATAGGGCAATTGCACCCCGCGTGCGTCGATCCTGTGGAAATAGGGGTTGCGCACGAACAGGTAGCGAGATCCCGCCCCGGTCGAGGCTGGCATCCACGGTTGCAACGTCGGCAGTTCGTGGTTGTCGAACTTGTACATGTTGTCGAGCTTGTTGTGCAGCGGTGCCCAGCCGCGCACACGCAGATCGTCAATTAGTGCCTGCATGTCCTCGGGTGAATTGAAGTCCTCGTGATAGGTCTTCAGGTAATGCGCGGGGCGGTAGATGAACGGAGGGCTGGCTTGTGCCAATGCAGGCAGGAAGCGCGGGTTGGGGTCGGGGAATTCGACCACGACGGTGTGCGCGTCCGGAAACGTCATTGTCGCGAACTTGCCGCCCACGCGCATGATGTCGGGTGGTCCCGATGGGCTCAACTGCTTGTTGTTGGCGACATGCTCCCACCAATAGCGGAAGTCTTCGGAGGTGAATGGCGCACCATCTGACCAGCGATGTCCGGGCCGCAGGCGCAGCACGAAGGTTCGGCCCTCATAGACATCAAAGCCTTCGAGGATGTCGGGCCTGAGCCGGTACTTGTGATCGTAGCCCACCAACCGAGCGTAGCCATAGACCACCATCTGTCGCACGTCCTTGGTGCGCGTGATCATCGTGCGCAGAGTGCCCCCGTGGGTGCCGTAGCTGCGCCCCTTGGCCTCCATGTCCACGATGATGGGTGTTGTCGGCAGACGCTCCGCGATGGGCGGCAGGTCGCCTTTGGTCACCTCATCGCCCCAAAAGGTGCTTTCCTGCAGCGGCGGCAGCGTCTGTGCCGTGGCCATCAGGGGCAAGGCAACCAGCAGGGTGATCAGGGTTTTAAGCATGGCAGCGCACCTTGTGTCCGGGTTCAATCTCGCGCAGGGCAGGGGCGGCAATGCCTTCGAACCGATAGAGCTCGGGCCAGCTTTCCGGCTCTCCGGCGCCATTGGCCACAGCCGTCAGGTCGATTGGCCGGCGAATGTCGGGCGTTGGTTGCGCAGCGATGAGCGCCTTGGTGTACGGGTGGTTCGGATTATAAAATAGGGTCTCAGGCGTGGCCTGTTCAACCACGACACCGCGCCGCATCACGGCAACTTCATCAGCGATCCGCGCCACAACGGCCAGATCGTGGCTGATAAAGAGATAGCTCAGCCCCATACCGTCGCGGATGTCCTCGAGCAGGCTGAGGATCTGTTCCTGCACGCTGACATCGAGGGCAGAGGTCGGTTCGTCGCAGACCAAAAGTACCGGATCGAGGGTCAGCGCGCGTGCAATCGACAAGCGTTGCCGCTGACCCCCGGAAAATGCGTGCGGATAGCGTTTCAGCATATCCGGGTTCAATCCGACCCAACGCAGCATCTCGGCGGCCTTTTCGCGACGGTCCGCCTTGTTGCCAAGGCCGTGGATTTCCATCGGTTCCGTCAGTGCTTCTTGCACACGCATGCGCGGACTGAGCGAGGAATAGGGATCCTGGAACACCATCTGCGCCTGACGCTGAAACGCGATCTTTTCAGCGCGTGAGAGCCCTTCGACATGGACCGCGTCAGCATCCGGCGTGGAGCGAAAGATCACCTGGCTGCCTTTATCCGGCACTTCGGCCCCCAAGGCGATGCGCGCGCAGGTGGTTTTGCCCGACCCACTTTCACCAACGATGGCCAATGTCTTGCCCCGCGGCAGAACAGCGTTCACATCCTGACAGGCATGCACCGCCCGCTTGCGCCGCCAGCCGCCCATGCTGACATGGTACGTTTTCGAGACCCCCTGCAGTGTCAGGATCGGGTCGTCGGTCACCACAGGATCAGACGGATTGGCGACATCCGGGATGCTGGGCGCTGCGGCAAACAGCTTTTTGGTATAGCCGTGGCCCGGATCGCGCAAAACAACCTCCGCGGGTCCGGATTCCATCACGTGGCCCTTGTTCATGACCACAACCTTGTCGGCCATGTTGGCCACCACACCCAGATCGTGCGTCACCAGCACCATCGCCATGCCGGTGTCTTGCTGCAGTTTTTTCATCAGGCCCAACACCTGCGCCTGCGTGGTGACGTCAAGGGCGGTGGTCGGTTCGTCCGCGATCAGCAGGTCAGGCTTGGCCACGATGGCCATTGCTATCATCGCCCGCTGCCGCATCCCCCCGGACAGCTCGAACGGATAGGCGCGAAAGGCGCGTTCTGGATCGGGAAAGCCCACCCGTTCGAAATTGCTGAGGACTTCGCGCTTGGCCTCGGCCTTGGACATATCGCGGTGCAAGGTCAGCGCCTCGGACACCTGATTGCCAATCCGGTGCAGCGGTGACAGCGACCGCATAGGTTCCTGAAAGATCATCGAGATCTTGTTGCCGCGTATGTCACGCAAGGCGCCTTGGGGCAGGGTCAAAAGATCCGTTCGCGATGCGCCGGTGCCGAATGCAATCGATCCTGACCGCAATTGCGCAGCACCTGGCAGGATCCGCAGCACCGACCGGCACGTCAATGTCTTGCCCGATCCGCTTTCCCCCACCAACGCCAGCGTCTCGCCCGCATTGACGGCAAATGACACGTCCTTGACCACCGAAGGGGCGGTGCCAAAGCCGATAGACAGGTCGCGCACGTCCAGAAGGGCGGTCATCAGGGTCGTTTTTCTCCTGCGGTTAAGGCCACCAAAGCCGATTCCACCGGTGACGTCTATACACGCGATTGCGAAATCTTTTTCCTACACATTCCGTGCGCTGTCCCGCATCAAGGCGCCGTCGACCAAGGGAGAGTGAGATGAGCCAAAGCCGTTTGGACCTGTTTGTGGATCGCATGGTGTCACAACGTGCCTGTCTGGATCATGCTGCGCAGGTGATTCACGGAATGACAGGACTGGTGTTCGAACTGGGGCTCGGAAACGGGCGTACGTATCATCACATGCGCCAGATCATGCCGGACCGTGACATCTACGTGTTTGAACGTGCCATCGCCTCGCATCCCGACAGCACGCCACCCGATAGTCACGTTCTGCTGGGCGAAGTGCGCGAGACGCTGCCGCAGGCGCTGCAACGCTTTGGGCCAACGGCGGTGATGATCCATGCGGATCTGGGCGGGCACAATGCCGAACGCAATGACATGTTTGCGCGCGAAATCTCACCTGTCATCGCGCCGTTGTTGGCTGTTGGCGGATTGATGGTGTCCTCGGACAGGATGTATTTCGACGATCTGGAAGAGCAGCCTCTGCCCTCGGACGCCGTGTCCGGGCGCTGCTTTATCTACCGTCGCGCGACCTGACCCGAACCATTCCGCAGCGTCATAACGCGCGGGCCACGGCAACGCTTGCTCTGTTCTCTACCCGTAGTAGGTTGAACGACAAGGGAGGAACGCAGCCATGACCGATGTGATCGGATACGACCGTGTGGGCGATATCGCGGTTCTGACCGCCGACAACCCGCCAGTGAATGCCCTGAGCCAAGCGGTGCGTCAGGGATTGATGGACGGCATGGACCGGGCCGAGGCAGACAAAGGCGTGCGCGCCGTGGTCATCGTGGGTGCTGGGCGTGCCTTTTTTGCCGGCGCAGACATCAAGGAGTTTGGCAAGGCACCGCTTGAGCCATCGTTGCCCGACGTTATCGACCGGATCGAGGCTTCGCCGCTGATTGTCATCGCGTCGATGCATGGTGTTTCGCTGGGCGGCGGTCTCGAGGTGGCGCTGGGCTGCCATTACCGTATCGCTGTGCCATCGGCACGGCTTGGCTTGCCCGAAGTGCATCTGGGTCTGATCCCCGGGGCGGGCGGCACGCAACGCCTGCCGCGCCTGACCGGTGTTGAACCCGCGCTGGGTGTCATGACCACCGGTCGCCACGTCAAGGCCCCGGAAGCGCTGGAGATGGGCGTTCTGGATGATGTCCAGGATGGCGACCCGCGCAGCTTAGGTCTGGCCTATGCCGAAAAGCTGCTTGCCGAAGGTGGAGCACGCCGTCCCGTCAGCGAAATGCCTTTGCCGGACCCGATCGACTGGGATGCAGCTTTTGCGGCGACACTGGCGCGCGGCAAGGGCCAGATTTCCCCGGCGTGGTGCGTGCGCGCGGTCGAGGCCGCGTTTCAGGGCGAGTTCCAGACCGGCCTGAAGGGCGAGCGCAAGATTTTCTCGGACCTTATGAAAACCGATCAGCGGCAAGGGATGATTCACGCATTTTTCGGCGAGCGCGCTGTGGGCAACCTGCCCGAGCTCAAAGGCGTGGCCCCACGCGAGGTGGCCCATATCGCCGTGATCGGCGGCGGTACCATGGGCGCAGGCATTGCCACGTCCGCGCTGCTGTCGGGATTGCGGGTGCACCTGCTGGAGATGTCGGCCGAAGCGGGCATAGCCGCGCGCGAACGGATCGAAAGCAATTTGGCGGGTGCACTGAAACGCGGCAAGATCACTGCAGAGGCGCACGGCGTCATGTTGTCAGACGCGCTGCACATTTTCACTGACTACGCCGCGCTGGCCGAGGTCGATCTGGTGATCGAGGCCGTGTTCGAGGACATGGACGTCAAAAAGCGCGTCTTTGCCCAGCTTGATGCCGTGTGTAAACCGGGCTGCGTTCTGGCGTCCAATACCTCCTATCTCGACATAAACGAGATCGCCGCAACCACATCGCGGCCTGCGGACGTCCTTGGACTGCACTTCTTCTCGCCCGCGCATGTCATGAAACTGCTCGAAGTTGTCGTTGGCGACGCCACCGCACCGGACGTAGCGGCCACTGGGTTCGCGCTGGGCAAACGGCTGGGCAAGATCAGCGTGCGTGCCGGTGTCTGCGACGGGTTCATTGGCAACCGCATCCTGTCGACCTACCGCACCTGCGCCGATGACATGATCCTTGACGGCGCGTCGCCTTATGCCATCGACGCGGCGCTGGAAGAGTTCGGTTTCGCCATGGGACCGTTTGCGGTGGCTGATCTTGCCGGGCTCGACATTGGTTGGGCTGTGCGCAAACGCAAGCGGGCCGAGGGGGCGATGCCTGCACGCGACGCAACCTACGCCGACACGCTGTGCGAGGCCGGGCATTTCGGACAGAAAACCGGCAAGGGCTACTATGACTACGCAGGCGGTCCCAAGGCGCGGGTGCCCAACCCGGATGTCCTGCCGCTGATTGATGCCGACCGGGCGCGGCTCGGGATCACACCGCGGGATTTCACGGCGCAAGAGATCGTGCGCCGCTACATGGCCGCCATGGTCAACGAGGCAGCCAAGGTCGTGGGCGAAGGCATTGCACGGCGTCCGGTGGACGTCGATATGGTCCTGCATTTTGGTTACGGCTTTCCGCGCTATCGCGGCGGGCCGCTGAAATGGGCCGATATGACCGGTCTTGCGGAGCTGCTTGACGACATCAACGGCTATGCCGCTGGAAACCCGGACTTCTGGTCCCCCGCACCGCTTTTGCAGGAGCTGGTCGCGCAGGGCCGCACATTCGATGATTTGAACAAGAAAGGCTAAGCGATGGACCTCTCGTACACTCCCGAAGAAGACGCGTTTCGTGCCGAAGTGCAGGCCTTCATGGCCGAAAAATTGCCTGCGGACATTGCCGAGAAGGTGCGGCTTGGGCGTGATCTGACCAAGGCCGACATGGACCTGTGGCACGCCAAGCTGAATGCGCGTGGCTGGCTGGCCCAGAACTGGCCCAAGGCGTTTGGCGGTGCGGAATGGAACGCCGTGCAACGCCACATCTTTGACGAGGAAAGCAACGCTGCCAATGCGCCGCGGATCGTACCATTTGGTCTGTCGATGCTGGGGCCGGTGCTGCAAAAGTTTGGCAGCAAAGAACAGCAGGACTACTGGTTGCCGCGCATCCTTGATGGCTCGGACTGGTGGTGCCAGGGTTATTCGGAACCGGGCGCGGGATCGGACCTTGCCTCGCTCAAGACCAAGGCCGTGCGCGACGGCGACCACTACATCGTCAACGGCCAAAAGACGTGGACGACGCTGGGCCAGCACGCCAACATGATCTTTTGCCTTGTGCGCACCGATCCGGACGTGAAGCAGCAGGAAGGCATCTCTTTCCTGCTCATTGACATGGACACGCCAGGCGTCGAGGTGCGGCCGATCATCCTGCTGGATGGCTGTCACGAGGTGAACGAGGTCTGGTTTACAGATGTGCGCGTGCCGGTCGAAAACCTCGTGGGCGAGGAAAACAAGGGCTGGACCTATGCCAAATACCTGTTGACTCACGAGCGTACCGGACTGGGTGCGGTAGGGTCTTCGCGTGCGGGGCTCGATACAGTGAAACGCCTTGCCCGCGCCGAGGTGCAAAACGGCAAGCCGCTGATCCAAAATCCGCATTTCGCTGCGCGTCTGGCCAAGGTTGAAATCGATCTGCGGGCCATGGTCACCACGAACTTGCGCGTGGTCAGCCAGGCCGCCTCGGGCGAGGCACCAGGGCTCGAGGCTTCGATGCTCAAGGTCAAGGGCTCGATCCTCCGACAGGAAATCAACGATCTGGCGCGACGCGCGGTGGGGCCTTATGCGATGCCCTTTGCGTCCGAGGCGCTGGAGGGAGCGAATGACCCGGTGCCTGATCCGTTTGATGCAGGCCCGGTGGCCGCGCAATATTTCAACAATCGCAAGCTGTCGATCTTTGGCGGCTCGAACGAGATCCAGCGGGGCATCATCGCCAAGACCGTGCTGGGGGGTGGGCGATGAATTTTTACCTGACCGAAGAACGGCAAATGCTGCAGGACACGCTGCGGCGCTATTTGCGCGATCAGTACGGCACCGAACGGCGCAATCGCATTCTCGACAGTGACGCGGGGTATGACCCGGACATCTGGACCGGACTGGCCGAACTGGGCGTGATCGGCGCCCTGTTCACCGAAGAGCAGGGCGGCTTTGGCGGTGAAGGGTTCGACATTGCCGTGGTGTTCGAGGAATTGGGCCGTGCTGGCGTGGTTGAGCCCATGCTGGATTGCGGTCTGTTGGCCGGACGGGCGCTGGCTGCTGCCGGTCGCGACGATCTGGTCGAAGCGCTGATTGGCGGTGGGCTGCACATGGCATTTGCCCACTATGAGCCCGGTTCGCGCTATGATCCTGCGCACCTGCACACCAAGTGCACGAACGGTCGTCTGACGGGGCGCAAGGCAGTGGTGATGCACGCGGCCGCTGCGGCGCAGCTGGTGGTGTCGGCCCGGGACGGGGAAGAGGTCTGCCTTTATCTGGTGTCGCGCGATGCTGAAGGGCTGGATATCCGGGACTACCCGCTGTTGGCCGGTGGGCGTGCCGGCGAGGTCGTCCTTGAAAATGTGCCGTGCGAGGCTTTGAGCGTGGGCTCTTCGGCCCTGTCGGACCTCATCGCGATGGCCACGGTCGCCCAATGCGCCGAAGCACTTGGTGCAATGGAAACCGCGACAGCGCTGACGCGCGATTATCTGATGACGCGCAAGCAGTTCGGTCGCCCCATCGGCGCATTTCAGGCGTTGCAGCACCGCATGGCCGACCTGTTGATCGAGCTTGAGCAGGCACGGTCTGCCGTCATCAATGCTGCGGGCCATCTGGGTGGGACAGAGCAGGATATCACCCTTTCGGCGTCAAAGAACCTGATCGGGCGGGTCGGGCGGTTGGTGGCCGAGGAGTCGATCCAGATGCACGGGGGCATCGCGATGACACAAGAATATGAGCTCGCGCACATCGCCAAGCGCATCGTGATGGCCGACCACCGCTTTGGCGACGAGGATTACCACCTCGAACGGTTCATCGCCCTGTCGGCGGCCTGAACCCGTGGATCGGGTGGAGCATCTGCTGGAGGCCAGCGCCGATGCAACGCCTGATGCACCTGCGGTGCACGACCCGGTGCGGGGCACGCTGCGTTATGCCGACCTTGCAGCAGAAGTGGCCGCAGTGGCCGCCCGGATGCGCGACAGCGTTGCTGCAGGGGACCGGATCGTCATCGTGACGGAAAACGGCGTCGGCGCCGTGGCCGCGATCTTTGCGGCGTGGTCTTGCGGCGCCATCTGCGTGCCTGTCAATGCGCGGCAAAGCGCGCGGGAGATCGACCGGATCATCGCCCATGCTGATCCGCGCGTTGTTGCCTTTTGCGCGGATGTGTCAACGGATGCCGCAGCGCACGCGCGGCGCATGGGGGCGGCGGATGGCGCAATGCCGTTTTTTCTGCGCCAAACGGCGGACGATGCAGCGCCCAGCGACGTGGCCGTGGTTCTGTATACCACGGGAACGACAGGCGATCCGAAAGGTGTCATGCTGACCCACGGCAATGTGCGCTTTGGCGGGCAAACCTCTGCGGCGCTGCGGGACATGACGGCGCGCGATGTGATCTACGGCGCGTTGCCTGTCAGCCATGTCTTCGGGTTGTGTTCCGTGCTTGTGGCGTCCATCGGACAGGGCGCGTTCATCAAGCTTGTACCGCGGTTTGCGGCCGAAGAGGCTTTGCATGCCCTGGCAGACGGCATCACGCTTTTTTCTGCAGTGCCGCAGATGCACGCGCTGATCATGGCCGCAGCCCGGCGGCATGGATCCCGGCAGCTGGGTTCAGCGGCACTGCGCTACGTGTCATCCGGCGCGGCACCGCTTGATCCAGCCTGGAAACGCGCGGCAGAGGCATTTTACGGTGTCGCGGTTCAAAATGGTTATGGTCTGACGGAAAGCACCGCGGGGGTGGCCGCGACGCGCAATGTCATCGGCACCAGCGACATCTCGGTCGGGCCGGCACTGCCCGGCGTGGATATCCGGATCGACAGCGCGGTTCCCGGAGGCGGCAAGGGCGCGGGCGAGGTGCTGACGCGTGGACCGCACGTGATGGCGGGGTACTACCGTGCCCCTGACGTTACAGCGACGGTGCTTTCGAAGGATGGCTGGCTGCGGACCGGAGATCTGGGCCGGATCGACGGTGTAGGAAACCTGCACATCCTTGGCCGGTCCAAGGAGTTGATCATACGCGGGGGGTTCAACGTCTATCCGCCCGAGGTGGAGGCAGTGCTGACAGATCACCATGGCGTGGTGCAGTCTGCAGTGGTGGGCCGTGCTGTCGACGGTGACGAAGAAGTGGTGGCCTTTGTTCAGCCTGTTGTCGGCGCAGGCTTGACCGAGGCCGCGCTGCGCCGTTTCGCGTCAGAGCGTCTTGCCGGTTATAAATGCCCCGGACGGTATGTGCTGGCGGACGGTTTGCCTGCCGCACCCACGGGAAAGATTCTCAAGCACAAGCTGCTGGCACATTTTGCAGATCAACTGACGGATTGAGGCGGCCGCGGACATCGGTCCGATGTCCGAACGGTTTCCGACGCGAAAACCGCTAGGTCCAGACACCTTCGGCGGCAGATCGGATGGCGCGGATGTTGTCGCCATAAGGTGCCGGATCTGCGACGGACCCGCCCTTGAACACCGCTGAGCCTGCGACCAGCACGTCCGCGCCTGCCCTGGCCACCAGGGGTGCCGTGTTTGGGTCAACGCCACCGTCGATCTCGATATGCACTTCGCGGTCACCGATCATGGTGCGAAGCTCTGCGATCTTGGCGGTCAGGTCGATGAACTTCTGGCCACCAAAACCGGGGTTCACTGTCATCACGCAGACCAGATCGATCATGTCGAGGAGTTCGGCCACAGCGGCCGCAGGAGTGCCGGGATTGAGTGCGACGCCCGCTTTCATCCCGGCACCACGGATCGCCTGCAGAGTGCGGTGGATGTGCGGGCCGGCTTCGACATGGGCTGTGAGGACATCGGCCCCGGCCTCGGCGAAATGTTCGATATACGTGTCCACCGGCGCGATCATCAGGTGCACGTCCATCACTCCCTGGATGTGCGGGCGGATCGCGGCGCAGGTTGCCGCACCAAAGGTGATGTTCGGAACGAAATGACCGTCCATCACGTCCACGTGGATCCAGTCCGCGCCCTGCGCCTCTGCCGCGGCGCATTCGGCACCGAAGTTGGCGAAATCGGCAGCGAGGATGGACGGGGCGATCTTGATGGTGCGGTCAAAGGACATGGCGGGCTCCGTGGAAACTGTGCGCGCTATAGCGGCCCGGCGGCTCGGTGGAAAGGGGCCCTTCGGGGAGGATTTTTTTGAAACAGAGAAGGGACCCGGCTTGGGTCAGACCTGGTAGAAGTCCCGGTACCACGTGACAAAGGCATCGATGCCAGTCTGTAGCGGTGTGGCCGGTCGGCTGCCTGTCAGCGCTTCAAGCAGGGAGGTGTCCGCCCATGTCGCGGGGATGTCGCCGGGTTGCATCGGGTGGAAGGTCTTGTGTGCCGTGACACCGCAAGCGGTTTCGATCGCGGCGACAAAGTCCATCAGGCCCACTGGTGCGCCATTGCCAATATTGACCACCCGGTGCGGCGCCACCGGCGACAGGCTGTCGCCTGCAACCGGTGTGTCACCTGGGACCGCGTCGATCAGGGCGATGACGGAAGCCACCAGATCATCGACATAGGTAAAATCGCGGCGCATTTCGCCGTGATTGTAGATGTTGATCGGATCGCCGTTCAGGATCGCACGGGTGAATTTGAAATGTGCCATGTCCGGGCGGCCCCAAGGCCCATAGACCGTGAAGAAGCGAAATAGCGTCGTGGGCAGGCCGTAGAGGTGCGCGTAGCTGTGTGACAGATTTTCGGTAGCCTTTTTGGTGGCGCCATAGAGGGAGACCTGATGGTCGGCGCGGATCGTTTCGCGGTAGGGCATGTCGGTGCCGGCGCCGTAGGCCGAAGAACTGGATGCGAGCAGCAGGTGCTTTGGCGGGTGCGCGCGTGCGGCTTCCAGCAGTTCGAAAGTGCCTGCAATATTGGCGGATATATAGTCGCGCGGCGCTTCGATCGAATGACGCACGCCCGCCTGGGCGGCCAAATGGACAACCGCGTCAAAGCCATGCTCCGCAAAAAGATCGCATAGCAGGTTGGGCGTTTCGAGCCGTCCTTTGACGTCGCTATAGGCATCGTGCGCGCGCAGCATGTCGCGCCGCTGCGCCTTGAGCGCGATGTCATAATAGTCTGTCATGGCGTCGAGTCCGACCACCTGCCATCCGGCTTCAAGCAGCGCGCGGGCGGTGAAATAGCCGATGAACCCGGCGGATCCGGTGACAAGAGCTGTGCGTGCCATGATATTCCTCGCAGTTCGCCGCTGCTTCTGCCCGAGCGCCGTAGAATTGGCCAGAGCAGATCACGCAAAGTTTTGCACGCGCGTGCAAACGCGGTTGACCTTGCGCCGGTATGCGCCCAAACCCGTGTGCGCGCGAGTCAATGCTCAAGCAAGGAAAGGTGCGATGACGTCAGTTAGCAGTTTGGGTTTGGTTGCCGATGTGGGCGGTACAAACACGCGGATGGCCTTTGTCGGGCCGGATGGGGTGATTCCAGACACCGTGGCGCGGCGGGCCAATGTCGATTTCGAGAGTTTCGAGGCACTTGCACAGGATTACCTGGCAGGGCGGACGGCGGATGGGCCGATGGTGGTCGCTGTGGCCGGTCCGGTGGGCGCTGGCACAGCCCGGTTGACCAATCGCAATTGGATCATCGAGGCGGGGCAGGTTGCAGATGCCTGCGGTGCGACGTCGGCCCGCTTGATGAACGATCTGGAGGCTTTGGGGCAGGCGGTGCCGACCGTGCCTGCGGATGCTGTCGAACCCTTGCATGCCGAGGCGCAACTGGGCTTGCCCGGACAGGCGCTGGTTATTGGGCTTGGCACGGGGTTCAACGTGGCGCCGGTGCACATGGCCAGTGGTGCTGTGCTGATTTCGGAGCAAGGGCACGCCAGCCTGCCGGAAAGCGTCATGAATATCCTTCAGGCGCATCTGGCGGATACGACAAGTTTTGACACTGTCGAAACGCTGTTTTCCGGGGTGGGTCTCCTGGGGTTGAGCAAGGTGATCGGGGTTGACGTGGACAGCGCCGAGGCACTGGCCAAATCCGACGATCCGCGGGCGCGCGAGGCCATCGACGTGATCACGGACGCGCTGGGGCAGATGGTGCGGGAACTGGCCTTTGCGTTTTTTCCCAAGGCCGGGATTTTCTTCAACGGCTCGCTCGCCCAGTTTCTGCTGTCGCCGTCGCGCCGGGCGCGGGTGCTGGCACCACTGCGGACAGAAGCCAAGTTTGACGGTCAGTTTGCGCGCATCCCTGCATTTCTTTTCACCTCGCACACGGTGGCTTTGGGTGGCGCGGCGGCGCGGCTCCTCGCGCATCGCGACTAGCTGCTGATCCGATCCCAGATCCCGGTGATGGCGTCGTAGGCGACGTCAAAATCGCTTTCGGCACAGTCGAACTGCCCGGCCTGAAACCGGATGACCTTGCGCCCGTCGACCATCCCTTGGGTCAGGTAGATGCGGCCGTCATCGTTGATGGCGTCCACAAGCGTTTGCACCTGCGCATCATCGGCGGCGGTTGGTCGAAAGGTCCAGAGCGACAATATGGGTTGCGTGATGACCTCGAAATCGGCGCGGGCTGCGATGCGGTCACAGAGTGACTGGCTCCATGCGATGTGATTTCGAATGCGGTTGCGCAGCCCCTCCATGCCGTAGTGACGCATCAGGAACCACAATTTCAACGCGCGGAACCGGCGGCCAAGGGGGACCGACCATTCCGAATAATCCGTGACATCTGCCTCGGCATGCGTGCGCAGATATTCTGGGCGTATGGCGAGCGTCTGGCGCAACAGGTCGGGGTCGCGCAGGAAATGTGCGGCGCAGTCGAAATGCGCGCCCATCCACTTGTGCGGGTTGAAAACGATGCTGTCAAAGCGGTCAGCTCCTTGCCAGAGGTCGCGGAATTCGGGGCAGATCATGGCCGTGCCAGCCCATGCGGCGTCGAGGTGGGTGTAAAGGCCCTCGTCCTCGGCAACCTCCGCCACGGCGTTCAGATCATCGCAAGCGCCCATGCCAGTGGCACCGATCGCGGCAATGATGCCAGCAGGGGCAAGACCGGTGGCCTTGTCTGCGGCGATGGCGGCGCGCAGGGCGTCCACGTCCATCCCGCGCAAGGGGCCGCCGCTGGGCAGTTTGACCAGGTTGTCCTGCCCGATGCCGGCAACCCAGATGGCGCGGTCAATCGACGAATGCACCTGATCCGAACAGTAGATGCGGGCCTGTGGCAGCCCCGACAGCCCCGCCACGTTGCCCGCCCAGTCCAGTGCCCGCTCGCGCATCGTCAGCACAGCGGCCAGCGTGGCTGAAGACGCGCTGTCCTGAATGACGCCTGCATACCCTTCGGGCAGGGCAATGGCCTGTCGCAACCAGTCGAGCATGCGCGTTTCCATCTCGGTCGCGGCGGGCGAGGTCTGCCAGAGCATGCATTGGGGCGCGATGATGGTGGTGAGTATCTCGGCAAGGGCCGATGCAGGCGCGGCATTCGAGTTGAAATAGGCAAAGAAACGCGGGTGCTGCCAATGGGTGATGCCGGGCATCACGATCTGTTCGAAATCGGCGACGATGGTGTCGAGTGATGTGCCCGTTTCGGGCGGGCTGTCTGCCAGTTGGGCAGCGATCTCACCCGGGCGGGTCTGGGCGCGTACGGGGCGGTCGCGCAAGCTCTTGTGATACTGCGCGCCCCAATCGGCGGCGTCTTTGGCCTTGGCGGCGAAATCGTCCCAGCTCATTGCTTAAACCCCTGTTGCAGCGCGCAATAACACGCGCCTGACACGCTTATCTGACACGAGGACCGGGGCAAAGAGAAGGCCCGGTGCATGGGCCTGCTGACACTGCACCCGTTCGCATTGTCGGCAGATGCGTATTGCCCAAAACGCGCCATGCCCGCAGAGTACGCACGACACCTGCGAGAGTCGGACAATGAAAGACAGCAACTTTCTCAAGGAACAGAATGGCCGCCAGTTCTGGCACCCCATGGCGCATCCGGCCGACAGCATGGACAACCCGCCCACGATCCTGACCGGCGGCGAGGGGGTGCACATTTTCGACGTGGACGGCCACCGCACGCTGGATGCGGTGGGGGGGCTTTGGAACGTGAATCTCGGCTATTCCTGCCAGCCGGTGAAGGACGCGATTGCCGCACAGCTCGATGCGCTGCCCTACTATTCCACCTTTCGCGGCACCTCGAACGACCGGGCGATTGAACTGGGCTATTTGCTCGCCGATTTCTTTGGCCCCGACGGGATGACGCGCAGCTTTTACACCTCGGGCGGGTCTGACAGCATCGAGGTGGCGCTGAAGCTCGCGCGCCAGTACCACCGCATCCGGGGCGAGGGGACGCGGACCAAGTTCATCAGCCTCGACAAGGGGTATCACGGCACGCATTTCGGCGGGGCGTCGGTCAACGGCAACGCCAAGTTCCGCAATGCCTACGAACCGCTGCTGGCGGGCTGCCACCACATCCCCGGCCCGTATCTCTACCGCAACCCGCTGGGCGCGACCGATGCGGCGATGCTGGCGGAAAGGTCCGCTGCGATGCTGGCACGCGAGATCGCGTTTCAGGGGGCCAACACCGTGGCCGCGTTCATCATGGAACCGGTGCAGGGTGCGGGCGGCGTGATCCCCCCGCACCCGCGTTACATGTCGATGATCCGCGAGATTTGCGATTCCCATGGCGTACTGCTGATCGCGGACGAGGTGATCACCGCCTTTGGCCGCACCGGCAGCGAAAGCGGGTCGCGCCACTGGGGCGTGCAACCGGATTTCATCTGCACCGCCAAGGCGATCACCAATGGATACTTCCCCTTTGGCGCGGTGATGATCGCGGAAAAAGTGGCCACAGTGTTCGAAGAGGACCGGACCGGCGCAGGATCGGTCGACCAGGGCTACACCTATTCCGGCCACCCGGTGGGCGCCGCCGCCGCGCTGGCTGCATTGCACGAGACGATGCGGATCGAGCCGTGGAACAACGCGAGGGAGCGTGGCGCGGAACTCAAGGCCGGGCTGATCGACCTGTCCGAACGCTTTGACGTGATCGGCGATGTGCGTGGCGAGGGGCTGATGTGCGCGCTGGAGTTCGTGTCGGACCGCACGACCAAGGCACCGGTGGGCAAGGCGCTGCCGCTGACGTTCCAACAGGCAGCCTACGAGGCGGGCGTGATGATCCGGGTGTCGGGCAACAACGCCATCTTCTCGCCGCCGCTGGTGGTGAACGCGGATGACATCCAGACCATCCTGACCGCGACCGAAGCCGGTTTGCGCGCCATGTCTGCCGCTGCGTGAAGGTTGCTACGCCTCCCTCCTCGCTGACCAGCGCAACGACCGCGACGCCACTGCGGGTGCGCACCGAAACCGCACCGCTGACCAGTACCTGCCCGCCCGAGGCCAAGATCGACCTGCGCGATGTCACCGACTTTCGCCGCGGGCGGGGGGATCTGATCTTTTCACTGTTCATGGTGGCGGTGGCGGCATTCTTCCTGATCTTCTTTTTCACCCAGACCGGGTGGGAGGACCGCAAGCTGCCCGCGAACATGGCGAAGTACTGGATGGATCAGTTCGGCATCACCGATCCGGACACGCGGCCCGCGCGGCTGGGCCGCATCCTGAAACAGGGGTGGGTGGCACCGATGGCGGTGCTTTGCATCCTTGTGCCGGCAGCACTTTGGAACCTGCGCGGTGCTGTGCGCGCCTATCGCTGGCGGGCGCGGTTTCGGCTGTCCAACGATGCGCGGTACGAGCTGAGCCAATGGGCGCGGGCACTGGAATTTGTGGGCTGGTTCGTGGCCTACACGCTGCTGGTGCCGGTGCTGGGGTACCTCGTGTCCACGATGTTGTTGGGCACGGCGCTGCCGTGGCGGCTGGGCTATCGCGGGACGCGGTGGATGGGCATTTGTGCGGCCACCAGCTTTGTCATCGTGCTGGTCTTTCGCACCGGACTGCAGATCCGGACGCCGGTGAACATCTGGCTCTATGATCAATTGCCGCAGGGTCTGAGCACCTTCTTCAAGGTCTGGTTCTGAACGATGGAGGCGTTCTGGCAGGGCATCGACAATCTCGCGAGCCTGCCGGTGCTGGTGGCGATCCTGATTGGATCGGTGGGCGGGCTGGCTATCGGCGCGGTGCCGGGCATTGGCCCTGCGATTGCCATCGCGATCCTGCTGCCTGCGACCGTGTTTCTGGATGATCTGGTGAGCCTTGTGCTGCTGCTCGGGGTCTATGGATCCAGCATGTATGGCGGGGCGATCCCCGCGATCCTGATCAACACGCCGGGCACGCCGGTGAACGCGCTGACCACCTATGACGGCTATGCCATGACCCGCCGGGGTGAGGCCGCGCGCGGACTGGCGCTGGCCTATTCGGCGTCGTTTTTCGGGGGGTGTTTTTCGATCCTGATCGGGCTTTCGGCGCTGATCCTCTTTGGCGCGTACCTGCGCGATCTCGGCGCGCTGTTTGGTCAGCGCGATATCTTCATGGCCGCGGCACTGGGGGCTGTGCTGCTGATCGCCGCGCACCGGCGGAACATGGGGCTCGCCGCGCTGCTTTTTGCCTTGGGCGCGCTGATTGCGCTGGTCGGGCGGCAATCGCTGAAACAGATCGACCGATACACCTTCGGGATCGACTACCTGTACCCGGGGTTCAACCTGATCGTCGTAATCGTGGGCATCTTCGCGATCTCGCAGGCGCTGTTCCTGCTGACGGGCAAGGACGCCGACCCGCCCGAAGCGCGCCTGAAAGGTGGGCTGTTGCGCGGCTTTGGCGAGTTGAAAAAGCACCCGCTCGTCGCCACGATCAGCGCGGGCTACGGCACGATCATGGGCGTGATCCCCGGCGTGGGCGAGTTCGTGGCGCAGTTCTTCAGCTACTCCACCGCGCGGGCCATCTCGAAAACGCCGGGCAAGTTTGGCCGCGGCGCACCTGACGGTCTGATCGCATCCGAGGCCAGCAACAACGCGGTGCCTGCCGCGGCGATGGTCCCGCTGCTCGCACTGGGAGTGCCGGGCGAAGCGCTGACCGCGATGATGATGGTCGTATTTTTTGACGCAGGGATCAAACCCGGCCCAGATATCTTCGAGAACAACGCCGATTTCCTGTTCTCGCTGTTCATTGCCCTGCTGATCATCAACGTGCTGGTCCTCGCGACGCTCCTCGCCTCCACGAGGCTCCTCGCGCGGATCATCTATGTTCCGAACCGCCTGCTGGGCGCGTTCATCCTGATCCTTGCCTTTGTTGGCGTGTTCTCGATCCGCAATTCGTTCACCGATTGCATGTTTGCCGCGGGCTTCGGGTTCCTCGGCTACATCCTGCGCCGCCTCGACTGGCCGCTGGTGCCCATCGTGCTGGGCCTCGTGCTGGGGCAGATCATGGTGGACAAGCTGACCGCCGGGTCGAGCCAGATCAAGACCGTCTACGATCTGATCGACCGACCGGTGGCAGGCACACTTTTTGTTGTGATCTTGGGCGTGATCGCCTTCACTGTCGTCACAAACATAAGAACCAAAAGGTTCGAACACTAAACGTCACCAGGGAGACAACCATGAAAAAGCTAATTACCGCGTCCGCCTTTGCGCTGACCGCCTTTGCTGGACCAGCGCTGGCCGAATACCCCACGGGTCCTGTCCAGTTCATCGTGCCGTGGCCTCCCGGTGATTTCGAAGACATCCTGACCCGCATGATCGCCGCCGACATGGCCGAGGCGACGGGCCAGCCTGCCACCGTGGTCAATCGCCCCGGCGGTGGGGACGGGCCGTTTCCCGGCGCGCTCGAAGTGCTCGAGGCGCCCAATGACGGGTCGGTCATCGGGTCGTTCGTGATCGGCGTGCCGATCGTCGGCCCCAAGATCGGGATCGGCATCGAGGAAGACAGCTTTACCCCCATCGGGATCTTTCTGACCTATCCCTTCGTGCTCGCCGCCTCGGGTGACGCGCCCTATTCCAACATGGCCGAACTGGCCGCACACGCGCAGGACAATGACGTGGTGCTGGGCCATTTTGGCGCGGGTCTGACGCCCACGGCGGTGTCGATGGCAGCGGCGGCGAAGATGGGGTTTGAATTTGCGGATGACAGCGCCTTTGACCTCCTCGACTGCAACACGCTGTCTTCGGGCGATGCGGACGTGATCAACACCACGCTCGCGCTGATCGAGCCGTGCCTCGATGAGATCAACGTTCTGGGCAATATCGGTGCCGAACCCATTGCCAAGCTTGAGGGCGTCGAGACCATTGCGGCGCAGTCGGGTGTGAACGACGTGGAGCTGTGGAACGGTCTGTTCGTGACCAAGGGCACCCCGCAAGAGGTCATCGACACCATCGCAGCCGTGGCGGCAAAGACCATGGCCAGCGAAGCGGCGCAGACCCTGATGGCCGAAACCGGTGCCGCGGTGTACTGGCAGGGTCAGGACGAGGCGCAGGCCCGGATCGAGGCTGACCGCGCCAAGTCGGCCGAGATCAACGAGATTCTGGGCCGCTAGGCACGGACTGGGGGCGGCCCCGCGCCGCCCCTTTCCCACCGCAAGAGGTCGGACATGGCACGGCTGAAACTGGGGCTATTGCAGGTGAACCACGACCGGTCGGTCGAGGTCGGCGATGCCTTTCCCGATGACAGCCACCGCTTTCGCGACCTCTTTGATGCGCAGGATCAACGGTTTAGCTATCGCGTTTACATGACCATCGGCGGCGACGTGCCGCGCGATGTGCATGAGCAAGACGCCTACCTCATCACCGGATCACCGCTGAGCGTGCTGGACGACCTGCCGTTTTTGCCTGCGCTTTATGACTTCATCCGCGCCTGCGATGCCGCGCGCAAGCCGCTGCTGGGTGCCTGTTTCGGGCATCAGGCGATTGCTGTGGCACTGGGCGGGCAGGTCGCGCGGGCCGATTGGAACATCGGGATCGAGACGCTGACGCTGTCGGGGCAGCACCCCTGGATGACGCCCGCCGCGCGCGAGATCGCGCTCTACCAGTTCCACCATGACACCGTGACCGCCCTGTCTGAGGGCTGTGAAACCTACGCGACATCAACGGCTTGCCCGATCGCCGGGTTCACGAAGGGCGACCACATCTTCACCACTCAGGCGCATCCGGAATTCACCGACCCCTTCATGCGATGCGTGCTGAACGCGACCGCCCCGCACCTGACCAACGCCGAGGTCGCAGGGGCCGAGGCCACGCTCGACAGGCCTTCCCAAGGCGCGCTGTTCGCCCAGTGGGCCACGCGGTTTTTCGGGGAAAGCCCATGAAAAACCTCGCAGATCACGATAGCTTCGTGGGTGGCGTGCCGCATGACACTTTTGCCCAGATGCGCGCCGAGGCGCCGCTGCACTGGACCCCGGAGTTTGGCGGCGCGCGCGGGTTCTGGTCGCTGACACGTCACGCAGATATCGTCGCCGCACAAAAGGACCCCGAGACGTTTTCCAGCGCCCAAGGCATCCGGATCGAGGATCAGAGCCACGCCGAATACCTCGCCCGCCGCACGTTTCAGGAAACCGACCCGCCCGAGCATTCGATCACCCGGCGCAAGGTGAACCGCAGCTTTGCCAAACCGGTGATCGCCCGGTTTGCGCCGCTTATTCAAGAGCTTGCCCGGGACATCGTCGCCAAAGCGCTGGAGCATACCGAATTCGACGGTGTCGAGAAAATCGCCAAACGCCTGCCCATGCTGATGCTGGGCCGCATCCTCGGCGTGCCGGAGGCCGATCTGGACTGGCTGGTGTCACGGGGCGACGCGCTGATCGGCAACAGCGATCCCGATTTCACCGACACCATCGTCGACAAGGTCGACACCGACGCCTACCGCATGATGCCGTTCCGGTCGCCTGCGGGGGTGGAGTTGTTCGACTATGCCGACGTGGTGCTGGCAGGCACCAAGGAGGTCGCGCCCGACGGTATCCTCGCCACGGTGATGCAGGGCGACGAAGGGGCGATGACCCCGCTGGAGTTCAAAAACTTCTTTTGCCTGCTGGTGGCGGCGGGCAATGACACGACGCGCTATTCCATTGCCATGGCGCTGTGGCTGATTGCGCAGGATAATCAACTGCTTGCGCAGATGGCCCGGGGCGACGTCTGGGACACCGCCGCAGACGAGATCATCCGCCTCGCCGCACCCACACTGCATTTCCGCCGCACCGCCACCCGCGATGTCGAGCTGTACGGAAAGACAATCCGCGCGGGCGACAAGGTGCTGACGTGGTTCGTGTCCGGCTGCCGCGACGAGGCGGTGTTTGACGCGCCAGATACCGTGCGTCTGGACCGCGCGCCAAACCGCCATCTGGCCTTTGGCCAGGGCGGCCCGCATGTGTGCCTGGGCATGTGGCTGGCGCGGCTCGAGGTCACCGCCGTCCTACAGGAACTCAGCGCACGGCTCATCGGTCTTGAGCAGACCTCTTCGCCCTCATGGACCCGCTCGAATTTTATCTGTGGGGTCAAGTCCCTGACGTTACGTCCAAAACTGAGGTAGCCCACATGCGCACCCGTCCCCTGTTCTGTGATCTGCTGAACCTGCCGCGCGGCAAATACGTGCCCCAGTCTGTCGCGGCTGGTGGGCGGGTTGGCTTTGCCCGCGGGGTCTTTGGTACGACCTATGACCGTGACCTGATCCCGGTGCCGGGGGCGGGGGTGATGGACGGGATCCCGGATGTGGATCTGGTGCTCGACACCACCCGGCGCGACTGGCAGCCCGAATGCGAGATTGCGCTGGGCATGCTGCACGCCGACGGCGCGCCTTTTCCGCTCTGTGCCCGCGGGCGGTTGCAGGCCGCGATCGACGCATGGGCCGCGCGGGGGCTGCGCCCGATGGTGGGGCTGGAGATGGAGGCATACGTTTTTGCCCAAGGGGCGGACGGCGTATGGGCGCCCTATGACACGCCCGGCGCGTTTGTGTATGGCACGGGTCCGCAGAACGATCCGGCAGGTCTGATGGACGCCCTGTGGCGCGCGGCCGAGGGTGCAGACCTGCCCGTGGAATCGATGAACGGGGAATATGACAGCGGCCAATTCGAACTGACCCTGCAATTTTCCGACGCGCTCACTGCCTGCGATAATGCGTTTCTTTTCAGGACGATGGCCCGGGAAGTGGCGGCACGCATGGGCCTGATGCTGACCTTCCTGCCCAAGCCGATCCCGGAACGCGGCGGCTCGGGCCTGCATGTCAATTTCAGCTTCGAGGATGCCCAGGGCGCCAACGTCATCGCGCCTGCGGGCAGCCTGTCGGAAGTCGCCAGCGGGGCGATGGCGGGGTTGATCCATCACCATGAGGGGCTGGCGGGGTTGCTGGCGACGACGGTCAACAGCTATGACCGGCTGACGCCCGCGTCGATGGCCGGGTACTGGGCGAACTGGGCCGAGGATCACCGGTTGGTCACAACGCGGTCGTCGGTGGCGTCGCCGAAATCGGCGCGGCTGGAACACCGGATGGCGGATTGCGCGACCAATCCCTACCTCGCCGTGACGGCGGTTTTACAGGCGGCTTTTCAAGGGGTTGAGCAGGTCTATGAGCTACCTGCGGCCGAGGATCTGGACGGGCTGGAACACACCCGCGCGACGCGTCATGTGCCGTCATCCCTGGACAAGGCGCTGGATGCCCTGGATGCCGACAAACGGCTACGTATGGCGGTGGGAGAGGAGATTTGCGACGCGCTGATCTTTCTCAAACAGGACGAGTGGAAGCGGCTCAAGGACAGGTCGGTGGATGCGGTGCGGGACTATTACCTGCCGTTCATCTGAGCGAGGGTTAACGCAGCGTGCGGTGCCCCTCGCGCGTCGTTTTGTTCAAAATCACTGCCAAAACGTACAAAACGCGGGCCCCAAAAACCGGCCAAAACCGGGCCATTTCCGCGTTTTGATGAAAATGACCCCTGTTTTGTACAAAACGCCCAAAATCCCGCGTTAACGCTCCCTTCACACTCCCACACCCGTTAACCTTTACACACCACCATCAACGCATTCTTAACCCCCTGCTTCATTTCGCCAAATAAACCGCCCCCGGAGGGCCGATCTGCCACACGCGCCCTTCGCCCGCATCACGACACCCCCGGCAACCCCACCAGCGCGCGCCCCTCGTCGGTCTTCAGCGAGAAATCCGTGCCGAGATACGCGTCGCCCTCGGGGCTCATGAGCATCGCGATGGCCTCGCCGACCCATTCGGGCGGGATGTGGGCGTCCCAGTCCAGCGTGCTGACCGGGTTGATGCCCGAGGCCTTGATCTCGCGCTGCATGTCGGTGGCCACCGTGCCCGGCGACAGGCCCATGACGCGCACGCCGGCGGCGCGCATCTCCTTATCGGCGCAGCGGGTGAGCGACAGGACTGCGGCCTTGGTCGCGCAATAGTGGCTCCAGCCTTCGAGCGCGCCGGTGGCCGCCCCGGACGAGATGTTGATGATCGTGCCCGATCCGCGCGCGGCCATCTGCGGCAGCACGGCGCGCAGGCCGTGGTAGACGCCCTTGAGGTTCACATCGACCACTGCGTTCCAGCCCGCGACATCGCTGTCTTCGATCCGGGCGATGGGATCGATGAGGCCCGCGTTGTTCACGAGCACGTCCACCTCGCCCGCCGCGGCAATCAGGGCCTCGACCTGGGCATAGTCGGCGACGTCGCAGGGCACGGCGAGGCCGCCGGTTTCCGCGGCCAGTGCGGTGAGCGCATCGGCGGAGCGTGCGGCAAGCACGACGCGCGCGCCGCCGGCGGCGAGCACGCGGGCGCTCGCGGCGCCGATGCCCTTGCTTGCGCCGGTGATGACAACGGTTTTGCCGGTGACGTGGTCCATGGGGAGGCTCCTATCGGTTTGGGTTTGTTGTGCCGGGTGGGGCGGCAAAGTGCAAACCGGTCTATGCGATGCAATGGCTGCAAAAAAGAATGACTGTTGCATCATATTGATGCAAGATCAGCATCAATGGACACGGACACCTTGAAAACCCTGCAAGAGGTCGCGACGGGCGGCAGTTTTGCCGCCGTGGCGCGGGCGCGGGGGGTGGATCCGTCAAACGTGTCGCGCACGGTGGCGCAGGCGGAGGCGCAGTTGGGGTTCCGGCTGTTCCAGCGCTCGACCCGCGCGGTGCAGCCGACGGAGGCGGGGGCGCTGTATCTCGCGCGTATCGCGCCGCTGCTGGAAGAGCTGGATCAGGCGCGGGATGCCGCCGCGCAGGTGGTGGCGCAACCTGCAGGCCGGGTGCGGCTGACCGCGTCGGTGGCGTTCGGGACCGAGGTGATCGTGCCGCTGCTGCCGGGTTTGCGCGCGGCGCTGCCGGAGGTATCGTTGGAGATGGTGCTGAGCGACG
>JBCBAV010000021.1:0-36254 GCA_038532285.1 Pseudomonadota bacterium
CCACCGGGGCGTCCTCGGCCACGTCCTCGCTGATCCGCACCTTGCGCTGCGCTTCCTCAAGTTCGAACCGCAGGCTCTGGATCTCGTCTTCGGGTCCGTATGCATTCGGGCGTGGGATAACGATCCGAAGAAAGCCATACAGCGCCGCGAGGAAGACAATCAGCGACACGCCGATATACACAAACCCAATCCGCGGCAGAAACGACACCGACTGCCAGTTCGACGCCTGCACCGTTGCCGATGGGTTGTAGTAAACCAGTTGCGCCGGGATCGATACGGGCACGTAATTGTCCATCAGCGTGCGCTCGAACTGGTTCAAGAACGGGCCAGAGACATCGGCATTTCCACTCAGCCGGATTGTCGTACTGGAACTGCCACGCATGGTCGATCTGGCAATGGCAGAAACCGACCCAATATCCGTGCCTGACGGCAGAATTGCGATACTCTGAGGCACCCTGATGGGTAATTCCCGAACTGATGTCGGGGCTGCCGTCGGCGCAGAGACAATATTCGTCCGCACCCGCAAATACCGCGTGACGGTTTGCGTGATCTCGTTCAGATCATCGCCGGGAACTGACCCGCTTCCGGACCGGTGCGGCACGATGATATCAAGAGAGAACTCGGCAGACCTGACTTGCGTTTCCGTCATCAAGCCGCTGGGAAAGGCCGACAACGTCATCCGCGACACGGAAAAGCTATAAGGTTCGACAACCGTCCGGTTGATTGACCCGTCCGCACCAACCACAAGATCAGACACGCTGGGTGCGCCGTTTTGCCCCGTCAACGGCACGGTCACGCTGTCTTCCGCCGCCACCCCCAAGGGCCAGATCAGCACCATTGCCAACACCAACCTGCGCAGCATCCCCCGCATCGCCTACACCCCCCCGATACCGCGCGTGACCAGCCGGTCTTCGGGGTCGCGCGCAAAAAGCACGGGCGTGGCCCAAACCAGCGGATCGTGGTCGGTCTCGGATTTGACCGCGATCCGCGCCTCGCGCATTGCCTTGGCGATGGTCGCGCCGCGCCCCAGGAAATCATAGATCGCGCGGGCAAAGATCACCGCCGCCCGGTCGCCCACCGGAAACTGGTTGGCGATCACGTTGGGCACGCCCGACGCAAACAGATCCTGCGCCACGCCGCCCGGCGCAAGCACCTCGGCAGACTGCCGCAACCCGCGGCCCGTGTCGCAGGCATTCAGGAACGCCATCCGCAACCCACGCCGCGACAGCACATCGCGCAACGCCTCGTCGCCCAGCCGGTCGGATGTGCCCTGCGCCGTCTCCAGCACCAGACCGCTCTCTCCGGTGTCGAAATTCCAGTACCCGTGGCCGATGAAATGCAGGATGTCATAGTCGCCATTGCCGATCCTGAGATGCAGCTCGCGGCGGCTGGCGCGCGGCAATTCGTCGACCTCGAGGATGCCCGCCCGCTCCAGATCACGCAGCGCATGGCGCAGGCGCGCGGTCTCTTCGACCGTGGACAGCCGCGGCAGATCGCTCGGCTCCGACGACACCACAAGCAGGCGCAACTTGCGTGCAGACGCCAGCGTGTTCACCGGGTTCGGCGTCAGCACATTGCGGATGAAATGCACGTCGCCCGTGACCATGTGCGCCCGCCGGTCCAGGTCATAGGCCAGCTCCCACGGGATGTCCGACACCCACGGAATGGTCGAGGTAAAGACCAGAAACAGCTTCTCCTGCTCGCGCGACCGCGCCATGTCATAAAGCCGCTTGATCTCGCCCTGCAGCAGCATGTGAAACAGGTGATGGCCAAAGTCGCGCATCTCCGCCGCACTCAACCCCTTGCCACTGCCATCGGCGGCGGCGTTCAGCTTTTTCAGCGCGCCAAAGATGCCGCCGCGATGGGTGTTGGCATCCGCGCGCATCGCCTCGACCGCCCGTGTGGCGGTGGGGTTCAACCCCTCGGGCACCTTGGGCGACCGCACCAGCGAAAACGGCAGGGCCACCCGCGCCCCGCCATAGGTCGCCACCACAAACGGCGCGGCATCGCCGTCGTCATCGCTCCCCTTGGCCACCGGCACACCGGCCCGCGCAATCTGGCGCGCGTCACCCACGAAAATCTCGAACACCGATGAAAACTTTTGCGGCACCACCTGCGCCGCTGACGCGGGTGCCGTGCTTGGCGCCGTGACCTGCGGCGACGCGCCGGCGTTGAGCCGTTCAATCGCGTTCTGCACCCCGTCTCCTGATCGTTTCGACGTCGGCAAACCCGCATCGGGATCAAAGGGCGGCAACCCCTGCGGTGCCCCCGTCAGCGCCCTGAACAGAAATTCTTGCGTCTGCCGCTGCGCAAAGGAATTCATGTGATGCACGGGTCCCCCCTCGGGCACCAGATTGCCGCCGGGGCCGTAGACGCCAATCTGCTCGCGCGGGATGAAATCCAGATTGCGATCCACCCGGAACCCGCCCGCGGTGGGCACCACCAGATCGTTGGCCTCGCCAAAAATCCAGTCGACCCCCAGATCCAGCGCCCGCGCCCACAGCTTGGCGGTGGGCTCGAAATTCGACACGATCGCCGAATAGGCCCCCGCAGGCGGGCCGGGCGGACGCTGCAACGTGCGGATCTGATCGCCGGTGCGGTTCATCGCATCCAGCCCCTCGGCCGCGTTCACGCCAAACTTGGTAAACCACGTGATCCAATGGGCGAGCATGGCGATGTTCGAGGTGACCGGATTGGGCGGAAAGAGATCAAGGATATTGGCCACCCACCCCACCGTGTCCTCCCACCGGTCGGGCGTGGCCAGTTGCGTGCCCTCGTTCGGGCTCGCCACCAGCGCGGCCCGACCCAGCCGGAACCGGTCGCCGTTCTTCAACACCGCCGCGCGTTCGACCAGATTGCGCAGCACCAGACCGCCGCGCGACTGGGTGATCACATCGCACTCAAGCCCTGCGGCAGGCAGCGTCTTGAGAATATCCTCGGCATTGTCCTGCGGCGTGACCGACACGGTGAAATGCTCGAACCCATAGATATGCTCGCCATAGATCGGGGTGACCCGGTCCAGAAAATCACTGGCGTTGAGGTCGCCAAAACTGCCCTGCGTGGTCGAAAACGTACCGTGAATGAACAGCAGCGCGCGCCCCTGCGGCCCCGCGGCCATCTTGCTGACCGGCGTCAGCGTCAGGGTGTCCGTGCCCTTGGTGATCCTGTGCAGACCGCGCGTGCGCCCCAGCACCTTCCAGATCGCCAGTTCGGCCAGATCGACCGTTTTGGCGGCCACGAAATTCTTGACCCGCACCACGATGGCGTCGACAGCAGCATCAACAATCCGGTCAAAGAAACTGCGCCGCACATCGTCATCCGCGCTCAGCGCGATGTCGGCGCGAAACTCCTTGCGATAGGTCTTGGCCCGCCGCGTGCCGGGCTCATAGACCTTGCCCGCGGCGTTCATCTCGGGCCCGTCATGGAAACTGATGGCGCCTGACGGATGCCGCACGATCAGCCGGTAATCTTCCCCGTCATCCACATCCAGAGACACCGCAATCTGCGGCGCGGCCCCGCTGCGCATCGTGCCCTGCACCCGGTGCGGCTTGGCCGCCACCACCTCGAACACATCACCCACATCGGCAAAGGTCAGGAAATCGGGAACCGGGGTGCGCCCGCCATCCGACCGCGTCAGCGTGGCAGCCGCATCGCCGCCATCCAACGGAACGACATCTGCGTCCTCGTGCCAAATCACATTGACCATCGTCACACCCCCGAAAAATCTGCACGGGACTGAATGCGCGTCCCATCACTCTTTGAAATGCGAACACGGTATGCGGGAACCAGCCAAAAATCAATTTTTTTGGTCGCGGCAGGACAGGGTTAAGAGAAAGTGAACGGCAATCTGCAAACGTTAACGGCAGGCAGATGTGAACGCAGGGTTAACGGGCGACGAGGCCGGGTTTTGTACAAAACAGGTGCCGTTTTGAACGTTTTGCCGAAAAGCCCCCGAAATCGCCGGTATCGGAGGCCGTGTTTTGTACAAAACAGGGGTGATTTTGAACGTTTTGGGTCGCGCAGGGCACCGCACGCTGCGTTAACTGTACCGTTCGGGGCCTTCCCACTGCACCTGCGAATACCGATCCCCATGCGCCCAGCCGACCGGCAAAACCTCTTCGATCCTGCGGATCTCATCGGCACTCAGATCCATCTCTCCGCCCCGCACCAGTTCCTCGAGATGGTCGATATGCCGGGTGCCGGGAATGGCCATGACATGCGCCCCCTGATGCAGCACCCACGCAATCGCCAGCGTCGCTGCCGCCACGCCCATATCCGCCGCCAGCGCCCGGAACCGCGAATTGTATTCCAGGTTCGCAGACAGGTTCGGCTCCATAAACCGCGGATTTCCTTTAAGAAACCCCATCGTCTGCGCGCTCTCGAAACTGTGGGGCCGGTCCGTCAACAGGCTGCGCCCCACCGGCGAAAACGCCACCAGCGTGGCGCCGATATCGGCGCAAGTCTGGACCAGACCCAGTTCGGGTGCGCGCGTCGACAGCGAATATTCCGACTGCACGGCGGCCACCGGATGCACCGCATGCGCCCGCCGCACCGTGCTGGGTGCGATCTCGGAATAGCCCACCGCGCGCACCTTGCCCGCCTTCACGAACCCCGCCATGGCATCCGCCACAGCTTCGATCTCGTGTCGCCTGTCCCAGCGATGAATGTAATATAAATCAATGACTTCCACGCCCAAACGGCGCAAACTTCCGTCCAGTTCCGCGGCCAGATGTTCGGGCGCATTGTTGAACCGAAACTCCGGATCGCGGGTGATCCCGACCTTGGTCGCGATGCTGAACGGGTTGGCCCCGCGCCGCTGTTTCAGCCAGTTCCCAATCACCGTCTCCGACCGCCCCATCCCGTACACATTCGCCGTGTCCAGATGCGTGATCCCCATGTCGACACAGGCGTCCAGAACCCGCGCAGATTGCGCGTCATCCGCAGGCCCGTAAAAGTCGGTGAACGACATCGCGCCATAGCTCACCGCACTGACCATCGGCCCGTCCTGGCCCAACCTGCGCTGTTTCATTCAGAAATTTTCCTATTCAAAAACAATGGTTTCACAGATTTTGGCGCACGACACCCGCAGGCGGCAAGTTATGCCCCGCAATCTGCACATCCCGCGCGCTGTAGTTGAACCAGAACACCTCGCGCCCCGTCTCGCGCCGCCGCACGCCCTCGGGCATATCCTGCATGTCCAGCTCCGGCGCCACCGTCCGAATGAGCCGCATCACCGCCGCATCATCCCCCCAACCGCCCATATAGGTCACCCGGTCGCCACAACGCACCGCCACAGGCGCGCCCTCCTGCGTCGCGAGCAGCACATCGCCGCCGCCCTCAAGCTGCTCAAGATAGCCAATAACGGCCCCGCCCCCTTCCAGCAGCACCTCCAGATCCGCCCGCATCGACTGCACCCGCGCGACCGTCAGATCACTGCCCGGCCACGCCGGCGGCAGCGGCACGGGGATCTCGAAATGCGGACCGCGCGCGGCGCTGCGGGGGCCCAGAATGACCTGCCCGGGGGCTGCGTTCAGCGCCGCCTTCAGGTCGTCGGGCATGTGCATCAGACCGGGGGCAAGGATCAGGTCGTACCCGGCGTAATCCCTTGCACTCACTGGCAAAATATCCACAGACAGCCCCAGCTTTCGACACGCCCGGTACCCGTCAAAGACCAGCCGGAAATAGCTCAGGCCAACGCCATGCGGCTGCACCGCCCACGCCGCATCCGCGTCATAGTCAAACAGGATCGCAACCCGCGCCTGCGCCTGCGCCACCTCGGGTGCCTCCGCCATCTCGGCCGCCACCTGCCGCGCTTCGGCACAGGCTTCGGCCTCGGCGTGATCGGGGCGCAGCAACCCTGCGTGCATCTGCTCCTGCGCAAACGGCGCCTGCCGCCAGCGGAAGTAGCACACCGCCTCGGCCCCGTGGGCAAACGCCTCCCAGGTCCACAGCCGCACCATGCCGGGCAGCGGCGCGGGGTTCACCGGCGCCCAGTTCACCGGTCCGGGCTGTTGCTCCATCACCCACCAACGCCCCTGCCCCGGCGTATGCCCGCCCGCAGCGCCCCCAACCGACCGGTAAAGGTCATGGTGAAACGCCTGAAAATCCGGGTCGCCCTGCCGTGCAAACACCCGCTTGCGTGCGTCCGTCGCGCCCGACCGATCTTCAAGGAAACCAAGGGGATAGCTGTCCCACGACGCGATATCGAGGTCGGCGCCGACCTTGAAATGATCGAACTCGGTCACGCGGCCCATGTAGTTGTGGGCAATGGGCGCATCGGAATGTGCGCGGATGATGTCAACCTGCGCGCGGTTGAACTGCACGACCATCTCGGACGCATAGCGCCGGAAGGCATGAACATGGGCCGGGTTCGGCTCGGTCACAGTGAGGTTGGGCAGGCCGATGTCGTCAAAGTCGTCATAGTCCATCGACCAGAACACATTGCCCCACGCGGCATTCAACGCGTTGATATCGCCTGCATTTCCCGCACCCGGAAACTGTCCGCGCAACCAGGTGCGGAACCCGTTACGCGCCGCGTCGGAATAGCTAAGCACGGTGTCGTGACAGCCATATTCATTGTCCGTCTGCCACGCGGCGACATGGGGATTGCGGCCATATCGCGCGGCCATCGCGGTCACGATCCGGCGGCATTCCTGCAGATACCCGTCGTGCGAAAAGCAGTAGTGCCGGCGCGAGCCATAGCCGCGCACGTGGCCCATCGCATCGCGCGCGAACATGTCCGGATGCTTGTCACAGACCCATTTCGGCGGTGTCGCTGTGGGCGTCCCCAGCACCACCCGCAGACCCGCAGCCCCCAGCGTGTCAACAGCCCGGTCCAGCCAGCCCCAGTCAAACGCGCCCTCGCGCGGCTCCATCCGTTTCCAGGCAAATTCGCCGATGCGCACCCATGTAAGGCCCAGATCGGCCATGCGGCGCGCGTCCTCGGCCCAGATCTCCTCGGGCCAGTGTTCGGGATAGTAGCAGACGCCGAGGCTGCGCTTCACAGGATCACCCGGTGCTCTTTTTGGCCTGCGACGCTGACGTCCAGCGCATAGGTCAGGCCCGCGCCCGAAGCATCGGTGCCTTCTGCAGCGGTGGTGACATAGACCGTGGTGCCGCCAAAGGCGGGGCATGTGGGCTGTGTTGCGGGCACGTCCAGTGTCCCGGTAAGGTTCCCGTCCGGGGCATAGGTGGCAAGCCGTCCCGCGCCCCACTGCGCGTTCCACAGAACGCCGCGCACATCCACCACGGACCCGTCGGGGTTCAGGTCATCGGCGCGCAGATCGGCAAAGACCTGCGGCGCCCCATCCGGCCAGCCATCATCGTCCAGCGCCACCTTCATGATCTGCTGTGTCGGCGTGTCGGCGAAATAGGCGGTCCTGCCTTCCGGGCTGAAACAGATGGAGTTGGGAATGCTGATGTCAGGGTAAAGCTGGCGCAATTCCCCCTTGTAAAACCGGTAGATAGCACCCGCCATCGGTTCCAGCCGCACGCCCATCGTGCCAATCCAGAACCCGCCCTGCGGGTCGGCACGCCCGTCGTTCGACCGGGTCACGGGATCGTCCGCCTCAAGCGGGACAACCAGCTCTCGCGCGCCACTGGGAATGTCAAAGCGCCACAGCCCGGTGGCCGACGCCATCAGCAACGTGTCGTGATCGACCCAGCCCGCCGCCGACACGTAGTCGTCAAACACCCATGTCTGCACGTCGCCCCCCGGCGCCTTGCACCGCAGCCGCCGGGCCATGATGTCGAACCAGAAAAGCGCGTTGCGTTCGGGGTGCCACAGCGGCCCCTCGCCCAGAATACAGGGATCATCGTCAAACACGTTCATGCCAGCGCCTCGTCATAAGCTGCGACAAGATCAGCGGCGCGGGCGCGCACGTCTGCGACGGTCATCCCGGGCTTGTAAAGCGCAGAGCCAATGCCGAACCCGGTGATCCCGGCGGCCAGCCAGTCTGCGAAATCCGCCGCGCCAACGCCGCCAACGGCATAGCTTTGCGTGTCGGGTGGCAAGACAGCCTTGATCGCGGAAAACCCCGCTACGCCCAGCAGCGAGGCCGGGAACAGCTTGATCCCGTCCGCGCCCGCCTGCAGCGCGGCAAAGCATTCAGTGGGCGTCATCACGCCGGGATAGCTGAGCATTTCGGCCTGTTTGGTGGCAACGATGACGGATGCATTGCAGTCGGGCGACACCACCAGATGCGCGCCGATGTCATACAGGCGTTCAACGGCCTGAACGTCCAAAACCGTGCCCGCACCGATCTGTGCCTGCGCGCCAAAGGCTGCGAGCATCGCGGCGATGCTGTCAAACGGATCGGGTGAATTCAGCGGCACCTCGATCTTGGTGATGCCCGCGGCAATCAACGTCTCAGCAACCGGGACCGCCTCTTCGGGCGTGATCCCGCGCAGGATGGCAATGATCTCGCGATTCATGTCGCAACCCCCTGCAGCGCGGCGAAGGCGGCGGTGAGCCCGGCAAGTGTCATCTCCTCGCCGTCTGCCTGCTGCACCGGGACGGCCTGTGCGCGCAAAGCGGCGACATAGGCCCGGCGCACAGCGTCCGCACCAATCACTGCCACCGGCTGGCCCAGCCAATAGGGGCGCATCGCCGCCAGTTCCGCGCCGATGAGCAGGCCCGACAAACGCGCCCGCGCTGTCGCGCCGCCCAAGCCTTGCAACAAGCCTTCGGCCCGGATGGAAAACAGCGAAGAGGCCAGCGTTTCGGGCCGCGACAACGTCTGATCGACGCCTGTCGCAAACGCCGCGTCGTCCCAGCCTGCGGCAACCGAATGGCGCAAAACGGACCGTTCAGTAAGCAGGGCAAACATCTCGCCCGTCATCGCCGTGCGAAAACTGACGATCTCGCCCGCGCTGACATGGGCCCATTTCGTATGCGTGCCGGGCAGGCACAGCACGCCGTCGAAACCGGGGTGATTGGCCAGAAAGCCAGCGATCTGCGTCTCTTCCCCGCGCATGACGTCCGCCGGGCTGTCCTGCCGCACGCCGGGCAGCACGTGCACGTGCTGTCCCGGCACCCGCTCTGCGCGGTTCGCCCCGGGCGGGGCGCAGGGCACCGCAGCATACGGCGCCTCGACCCAGCCCTGGCGCGCACCGACCATGCCGCAGGCGATCACGGGCGCGGGCATCGCGTCGCCCACAAGGGCCGCGAGCGAAGGCGCAAACCCACCGGGGTTCAGCGTCGACATTCCGGCATCGGACACGCGGCGGTCCACCACGCTGCCATCGGCGCGCATCAGCCACGCGCGCAGCTGCGACGTGCCCCAATCCACCGCGATCCAGTCCGCTGAACTCATCCCGTCATCACCACGCCGCCATCGATGACCAGCGCCTGACCCGTCATCATCCGGCTGGCCTCTGCCGCGAGAAACAGCACGCCGCCGACCATGTCACGTGGCTCAAGATGATCCTTGAGGCACTGGCGGTCGAGATGGGCTGCCAGCCCTTCGGGCGTGGCCCACTTGTCCTTTTGTTTTTGGGTCAGCACCCAGCCCGGGGCGAGCGCGTTCACCCGGATACGGTCCGGCCCGAACTCGCGCGCGAGGCTGCGGGTCAGGCCGTTGATGGCGCTGTTGGCCGCAGTGTAGATCGGGTAGCCCGCGTTGCCCATCATGTAGCTGATCGAGGAAAAGTTGATGATGCTGCCGTGGCCCGCGCGCTGCATCTGCGGGATGGCGGCCTGGGCGGCAAAGAAATACGCCTTTTGGTTGATCGCGATCATCCAGTCCCAAAAGTCCTCTTTGACCTCCAGCGTGGCATGGCGCATGTCATTGGCGGCGTTATTCACCAGAACCGTTACGTCGCCATGCGCCTCACCGGCCTGGGCGATGGCGGCCTTGAGCGCTGCGGTGTCGGTGATGTCGCAGGGAATGAACAGCGGGCGCGCGCCGTGCTTTTGTTCCATCTCGTCACAAAACGCGGTGCTGTCGGAGCGTTGGACAAAGGCGACCTTGGCGCCTTGTTCAAGAAACCCCTCGGTCAACGACGCGCCGATGCCCGACCCACCACCGGTGATGAAAACGGATGCCCCATTGAGGTCAGGATAGGTGGCGAGGGTCATGTGCTGGTGCCTTTGTCAGTGCGAGTGGAGGGTGCGGGAGCCTCCGGCGGCGGTTTATCTGGCGAAATGAAGATGGATCACGCCGCACGGGCCGGGCGCGCCCAGTCGGGCAGCCAGTCGCCATGCGCCGTCAGCAGGTCAGTCACGAGACTGCGGATCTGGCGCAGGTCCAGTTCGGCAGCAGTATGCGGATCCATCATCGCGGCATGGTAGATGTGTTCGGGGTTCTGGTCGATCAGCGCCCGCACCGTCAGTTCCTGCACGTTGACCTGCGTGCGCATCAGGGCGGTCAGTTGTGGCGGAATGTCGGTGACCGTGGTCGGGTGGATGCCGTTGCTGTCGACAAGGCACGGCGTTTCCACCGCGGCCCCCAAGGGCAATTGCGGGATCTGACCGGTGTTGGGCAGGTTGCCATAGGCGACATAGGGCTCGTCGGTGACCACGGCGTTCATCAGGTCTGCGGCGAACTCGTGGCTGCGGGTGACGGTGATGCCCTGATCCAGCGTCTTGGCCTGCGCGGCCCAGTCCGCCTGCTGTTCTTCGCAGCGCTTGGGGTATTCATCGAGTGGGATCGCGAACTGGTCGATCAGGTCGTCGCGCCCGTCCTTGATGAACCACGGCACGTATTCGGCGAGATGTTCCGAGCTTTCGGTGCAGAAATAGCCGAGATGGTCCATAACCTCGTAACGCACCTTGTTCGGGCAGCGCGGCATCAGCAGAGGCGCCTTGGGCAGCGCGCCAGTGGCATAGCCTTGGCGCAGGCGGGGGTAGAGGTCACCGTGTTCATCCTCGAGCCGCAGGAAAAAGGCGACGTGGTTCACGCCGGCCACACGGTAGCGCACGGTGTCTTTGTCGATGCCCAGATCGTGGGACAGTTCCTCGACCGTGTTTTGCACCGAATGGCACAGGCCTACCTGCTTGATATGCGGAAACGCCTCGGCCAGCGCCCAGGTGTTGATCGCCATCGGGTTGACGTATTGCAGCATCAGCGCGTCGGGGCACAGTTGGCCCATGTCGCGCGCGATATCCCACAGCACCGGCACCGTGCGCAGCCCGCGCATGATGCCACCGACGCCCAGCGTGTCGCCGATGGTCTGGCGCAGGCCGTAGGCGCGCGGGATCTCGAAATCGGTGACAGTGCAGGGGCGGTACCCGCCGACCTGGAACGCAGTCACCACGAAATCGGCGCCGTCCAGCGCCGCACGCCGGTCGGTATGGGTGGTGACCGTGGCCCCCGCCCCGGTGGCGGCAATCATGGCACGGGCCACGCTTTCGCTTTCGGCAAGGCGGGCGCTGTCGATATCCATCAGCGCGAATTGCGCCTCGGCCAGCGACGGGGTCAGCAGCGCATCACCCACGATGTTCTTCATGAAGATGGTGCTGCCTGCACCGATAAAGGTGATCTTCATTTCACGGCTCCGAGCGTGAGACCGGCAATAAAGTGGCGCTGCATCAGGAAGAAACACGCCACCGGTGGGATCGCCGCCAGAAGAGAGGCGGCAGAGACGAGGTGCCAGTTGTTGACAAACTGGCCGTTGAGCGCGCGCACACCCGCGGTGATCGGCTTGGCCCCTTCGCCTTGGGTCAGCACGTTGGCCCAGAAAAAGTCGTTCCAGACAAAGGTGAAGATCAGCACCGCCAGCGCCGCGATGGCCGGGCGCACCAGCGGCAGCACAACGAACCAGAAGATGCGCCATTCGGCGACGCCTTCGATCCGGGCGCTTTCGATCAGGTCAAAAGGCAGCGCCTTGATGAAATTGCGCATGAAGAGCGTGCAGAACCCGGTCTGGAAGGCCGCGTGGAACAGGAACTGGCCCGCGATCGTGTCGTAAAGACCCGTTTGCACCGACATGTCGCGCACCGGCACCATCAGGATCTGGAACGGGATGAAATTGCCCGCCACAAACAGGAAAAACAGCGGCAGGGCCACGCGGAACCGGTAGATCGCCAGCGCATAGCCTGCAAGGCAGGCCAGCGAGACCGAGATCATCACCGTGGGCACCGTGATCAGAACCGAGTTGAGCATGTAGGTCGCCGCTTCGGACTGTGTGAACACCGCGGTGTAGTTTTCCCACAGGCGGAATTCGGACGGCCAGCCAAAGACATTGCCCGAATTGATATCCTTGGCCGACCGGATCGACGTCAGGAAAATCGCCAACAGCGGCAAGAGCCAGATGATCAACGCCACTGGCAGGAATGCCTGATAGGCGGCTTTGGGGCCGGGCCCGGATTTTTCGATGGGACGGGGAAACATCAGCGCGCGTCCTTTTCGTCCTGATACATCCGCCACAGGAAATAGCTGATGTAGACCAACATGATGGCAAACAGCACCGATGCCACCGCCGAGCCATAGCCATAGCGTTCGCCGTATTCGGAGATCGCGACCTCGTACATGTAATGGGCCAGCACGTTGGTGGACCCGAACGGCCCGCCCTGGGTCATGATGGCGATCATGTCAAAGCTGCGCAGCGCGCCGATCACGGTCACCACAACGGCGATGAATGTGGCGGGGCGCAGTTGCGGGATGACCACGTACCAAAGCATCTTCCAGCCCTTGGCCCCGTCCAGGCGCGCGGCCTCGATCTGGTCGGCGGCCACATTGTTCAGCCCCGTGAGGTACAAGATCATGCAATAGGCGATCTGCGGCCAGAGCCCTGCTGCGATGATGCCGTAGGTGGCCCAATCCGGGCTCGACAGGATGTCGGGCACGGGGCGGGCGCAGCGGAACGTGGTGTTGCCGAGGATGTTGGTGGTTTCCTCGCAAAACAGTGCCTTCCAGATGGTGCCGACGACCCCGAAATCGGGGTTGTAGAACCAGCCAAAGATCAGGCCGACGACGACCTGAGAGATGACAAAGGGAAAAAAGAACATGGACTTGTAAAATCGCATGCCCGTCACCGTCTGGTTCAGGAACAGCGCGATGAACAGGCCCAGCGGCACGGCGAGCATGTAGAGGATCAGCCACGCAAGGTTGTTGCGCAGCGATGTCCAGAAATTCGGATCATCCCACAGCTTGACGTAGTTTTCGAACCCGACCCAGACCGCCGTGCTTTCGCCGTCGGCGGTGTAAAGGCCGTTCCATTCATAAAGGCTCAGCCACAGACTTTCGAAAATGGGCAGGACCACGTAGATCGAAAAAAAGATCAGCGCCGGGATCAGAAAGATCCAAGGGGCGATGGCCAGCTTGTTCCGCTTCACCCAGCCGGGGGAAGAGCGCGTGTGCGCGATGTCTGCCATGGTGCGCTCCTCTCCGGGATGGGGAGGGTGCGCGGGGGCCGCGCACCCTAATGAATATGCGTGGGTGCGCCGTGACGGCGCACCGCTCGCTTAGTTGTAGACCTCGGTTTGAACTTCATCGAGGCGCATCAGGACCGCGTCCATCTTGGAGGTGTCCAGCATGAACTCCTGGAAGCCTTCCATGCCCGCCTTGGCCATCTCGGCCGGTGCGTCGCGGTCATAGAACTGCGCGAGACCCGTGGCCGAGTTCAGCAGGGCAAAGCCTTCCTGAATGAACTTGTTTTCGGACACTTCGGCCTTGGAGTTGATGGGCAGCTGGCCAATGGTCTTGTTCCACTGGGTCTGCACATCGGGGCGCGCGACGAAGGCCAAGAATTTCTTGGCGTCTTCGACGTTCTTGGCGTTCGTCGGGATAAAGAACGCGTCAGCCGGTGCTTCCTCGGCCAGCGGGATCGCCGGGTCGATGGTCGGGAACGGCATGAAGTCGATCTGGTCTTCGGTCAGGCCGGCATTCTTGTAGCCGTCAACCGAGAAGTTGCCCATCACGTACATCGCCGCGTCGCCATTGGCGAAGGGTGCGATGGCGTCCTGCCAGGACATCGACGCGTGGTTTTCGACAAAGCCGCACTCGTCAATCAGCTGTTTCCAGTTGTTGAACGTCGCCTTGATCCGGTCGTCGGTGTACTTGATCTCACCGGCGGTCAGGGCGTTGTGCACGTCATAGCCGTTGGTGCGCAGGTTGATGTAGTCAAACACGCCCGCCGCGGTCCACAGGAACTTGGTCCCGATGGTGAAGGGCGTCACACCGTTTTCCTTCATCGTGGCGCAACCGGCCAGCATGTCGTCCCACGTGGCAAACTCTTCGAGGCCCAGCAGGTCAAACACGTCTTTGCGGTAGTAGATGCCCCACTGGTAGTAGGAATAGGGCACACCCCAGATCTTGCCATCGCGGCTCATCGTGGCCTTGATCGCGGCCAGATCTTCGTTGAACCCATTGTCGGCCCACACGTCATCGACAGGCTGGAACAGGCCCGCATCCACAAACGGCGCCATGCGGTTGCCGGGGTACCAGCTGGTCACGTCCGGCGCGTCCGCGGTCAGAAAGTTGCGGATCGCGGTCTTGTGCGCTTCGCGGTCGTTGATGTTGACGATCACGTTGATGTCGGGGTTTTCAGCCTTGAACTGAGCCACCGCATCCTCGAACCCTTTCTTGGGGCCGGGGTTCAGGTCGTCGAAATTGATTACCAGGTCGCGGGCAAAGGCCGTACCGGCAACCGCCGACAAGGCAATGGCCGCCACAGCGGTCTTGAGCGTCAGGAACATGGTTTCCTCCCGTTATTGTTCCTTTTGGGCCCCGGCGGTCTCCTCCCCCCGGGCAGTCAGATTTTCTTTGACTTCGGTTTCGTCTTGCGAAATGTTCCACATAGTGAAACCGAATTCCAACTATTGGAACTATGCGGGGACACTTGAGGCCCGTCAACAGATTCTTGGGCCTGAGAGGAGGAGAACGCAATGGCCCGCGCCGGTGAGGGCACGATTGGCAAGGCGATGGATGTGCTGGACCTCGTGGCCAGCCACAACCGGCCCGTGCGCTTTTCCGAACTGCTGGACCAGTCGACACATCCCAAAGCGACGCTGTACCGGCTGGTGCAATCGCTGACCCACCTCGGCATGCTACGTTATGACGAGGAACGCCACACATATGCCCCCGGCCTGCGATTGGTCAGCCTTGCCCACGCAGCATGGCGGCAAAGCTCGCTCGCCCCCATCGCCCGGCCGCACATCGATAAGTTGAGCGAAGCACTGGGCGAAACCGTGCATCTGGCGCAGCTCGACGGTGGCCAGGTACTGTACGTTGACAAGCGCAACGCCGCCGAACCCATCGAGATGTTCAGCCAGGCGGGCAAGGTCGGCCCGGGTTACTGCACCGGCGTGGGTAAGGCGATGCTCGCCTATCTGGGCGAACCCGCGCTTGATGCGGCGCTGTCGAAACAGGCGTGGTTTGCACACACCAGCCATTCCCACGTGACCGCGGACACGCTGCGCGATGAACTGTGCCAGATCCGCCGCGACGGAGTGGCGTATGATCGCGAAGAACACGAACCGGGCATTATCTGCATCGCTGCGCCGATCCTGACGCAAGGCGACCGCGCCATTGGCGCGCTCAGCGTCACCACGTCGACGGCGCGCAAATCGCTTGATGATCTGGCGTGCCTCGCACCCAGTTTGCAATCCACCGCACGCGACATCGCGCGCGCGGCATCCAGCTGGCAATTCCCCAGCCAGTAACACAGCCAACCATCCGGAGGCCTCCATGACCGGCGTCACCTTGCAACAAGCCATCAAGCGCTACGGCGCGACCCAGGTCATTCACGGCGTGGACCTGACCATCGAGGACGGCGAATTTTGCGTCTTTGTCGGCCCGTCGGGCTGCGGAAAGTCAACGCTTCTGCGCATGATCGCGGGGCTCGAGGAAACGTCGGACGGCCAGATCGCCATCGGCACCCGTGACGTGACCCACATGGACCCCGCCGAACGGGGCGTGGCGATGGTGTTCCAGACCTACGCGCTTTATCCGCACATGACGGTCGAGGAAAACATGGGCTTTGGCCTCAAGATGACCGGCCACCCCAAGGAGGAAATCACCACGAAGGTGGGTGAGGCCAGCCGCATCCTCAAGCTGGACGAGTACCTCAAACGCAAGCCCAAGGCGCTCTCTGGCGGTCAGCGGCAACGCGTCGCCATTGGCCGGGCGATCGTGCGGGGCCCCGAGGTGTTTCTGTTCGACGAACCGCTATCCAACCTCGACGCCGAACTGCGTGTCGATATGCGGGTCGAGATTGCCCGCCTGCACAAGGAACTGGGCACCACGATGATCTATGTCACCCACGATCAGGTCGAGGCGATGACGCTCGCCGACAAGATCGTGGTGTTGCGTGCGGGCCGCGTCGAGCAGGTCGGCAGCCCGATGGAATTGTATCAGGACCCCGACAACAAATTCGTCGCCGGTTTCATTGGCTCGCCTGCAATGAACTTTTTGCGCGGCGTGGCTGGCGCGGGCGGCGTTACCGTTCCCGCGCTTGGCGGTCAGGAGATCGCCACAACCGCCAGCCTGCCCTCTGCCGGTTCGGACGTGATTGTCGGTTTGCGCCCGCAGGACATTGACCTTGCCGACGGTGCAGGGCTTACCCTCGACATTCGCGAGCGGTTGGGCGGCGTTGCCTACGACTATCTCACCGCGCCCACCGGCGAACGCATCGTGGTCGAAAGCAAAGGTGATAACGCGATGTCCGAAGGCACCGACGTATCGATCACCTTCGATCCGGCCCAAGTCATGTTCTTTGACAGCACGACCGAAGCACGGCTTCGTTGACTTTTTTGCTTTTTGGCGATCTGAGCGGCGTCCGCACGGGCGTTTGCACGTGCAGCAATTTGCGTTGCGCGCGTGCTGTGGATGATTTCATCCCGCTGTTGAGCAGGACTCATCAAGATGCGTTTTGATGTAAAGAATTTGACCCGAGTTGAGGATATTTGTGACCTTAAGGAATGATTTTTGCTAGTGATTGGTAGGACAAGTTTGAGTTATCCACAAATGATCCACAGCGTTCCCGTGCCTCTCTCGTGCCACGCACACGCGATACACTGATCTCTCTGATCACGCTCAGCCACGAACGCATTCCCCACCCCGCGCCAACGCAGGCTGAGCGCACGCACTATGCTGCACATGCGAAGCACACCGTAAGGTGCTGAAATAACTATCCGATGATGTCCTGTTCGGCCAAATAAGCCTTGATCGCCGGGCGCACATTCATGTCACCGCGATGGCGCGCGTCGGTGATGACCTTGCGCACCTCATCAAGGTTTGCCCGCCTCAAAAGGGATTTTACCGGCCCGATTGATGCGGGGCGCATCGACAATGTCCGCAGCCCGATGGCGGCAAAACACAGCGCTTCGACCGGTCGTCCGGCATCCTCTCCACAAAAACTCAGTGGCGTGCCGGTGGTCTCACAACGTTCCACGATCCGCTCGATAAAGCTGAGAAACGATACGTTCAGCGTATCATAACGCCGGCGCACCCGTTCGTTCTCGCGGTCCGCAGCAAAAAAGAACTGCTTCAGATCGTTGCCGCCGATGCTGACAAACCCGACCTCTTCAAAAAATTTCTGGGGGGCAAAAGCAAGGCTGGGGGTTTCCAGCATGGCCCCTACTTCGAGGCTTTCCGGCAGCACATGCCCCAGCCGCCGCTCACGTTCCATCGCCTTGTCCACCTCGGCGCGGGCGCGCGTGTATTCTTCATACTGCGCGACAAAGGGGAACATAACGGTCAGGGGCCGCCCATCCGCAGCCCGGATCAGCGCCTGCAACTGCATGCGCATGACCCCGGGCTTGTCCAACCCAACCCGGATCGCGCGCCAGCCCAGCGCCGGGTTCGGTTCGTCATTGGGCTTCATGTAGGGCAGCACCTTGTCCGACCCGATGTCGAGCGTACGAAAGACCACCCGCTTGCCGTGGGCCGCATCCAGTACGCGCTTGTACAGCGCGCTCAACTCGGACCGCTTCGGCATCTGGTTGCGTACCAGAAACTGTAGCTCGGTCCGGAACAGGCCGACGCCTTCGGCCCCGGAACCATCCAGCGATGGCAGATCAGCCATAAGCCCTGCGTTCATGTGCAATGAAATGGTGCGACCACAGCGCGTCTCTGCGGCTTTGTCGCGGATCGACGCATAGCGCTCTGCCGCCGCCGCCTGCATCGCCATCTTGTCGCGGAACGCGGCGACCACGGTGTCATCAGGGCGCAGGTGCACGATGCCCTGCTCCCCATCGACCAAAACCGGATCCCCGTTCAGAGCCTCAAGCGTGGCCCGATCCGCATGCACAATCAGCGGAATTGCCAAGGCGCGCGCCACAATCGCTGCGTGGCTGCCCACGGACCCTTCTTCCAGCACAATGGCGCGCAAAGACCGCCCGTAATCCAGCAGTTCTGCCGGGCCGATATTTCGTGCCACAAGGATCGGATCCGCGGGCATGTCAGCGCCCGTATCCGCCCCCTGCCCCGTCAGGATCCGCAACAAGCGGTTCGACAGATCATCCAGATCGCTCAACCGTTCGCGCAAGTAGCTGTCAGTGACCTGCCCCATGCGCGCGCGCGCCAGCGATTGCTCTTTTTCCACCGCTGCTTCGGCGCTGAGCCCGCGGCTGATATCCTCCTCCATCCGCCGCATCCAGCCTTTGGAATTGGCAAACATCCGGTAAGCTTCGAGCACCTGTTGCTGCTCGCTGTCACCTGCGAGCGACAGCATCTTGTCCACCCCCACGCGCAGTTCCTCGACGGCCTCGGTCAGGCGCTCGAACTCGCGGTGCGGATCGTCTGCGACGGGGTTTGTGACCACAACACGCGGTTCATGCAGCCAGATGTGCCCCTCGGCCACGCCCTCTTGGGCGACGGTGCCGCGCAACATGGTCGGCTGACTGTGCAGCGCGCCCATGGCGGCCCCCTCGCCGACAAATGCGCCCAGTTCCGCCATCTCGGCAATCACCATGGCCACAACTTCGAGCGCGTAAATCTCGTCCGCCGAAAATTCGCGCGCCTCCTTCGACTGCACCACAATCACACCAAGGGATTCGCCCAACCGCTGGATCGGCACGCCAAGAAAACTCGAAAACACCTCCTCGCCGGTCTCGGGCATGTATCGAAACCCCTTGGCCGAAGGCGCATCCGCGGTGTTCACGACCTCACGGCGCCGGGCAACACGGCCCACCAGCCCCTCGCCCAGACGCATCCTGGTCTGGTGCACCGCCTCCGGGTTCAGCCCTTCGGTTGCACACAGCTCAAGCGTTTCGGGGTCGCGAAACAGGTAGATCGAACACACCTCGGTTCCGATGCTGTCGGCAATCAGGTGCGTAATCTTGTCCAGCCGCGCCTGACCAGGGTCATCGCCGGCCATCGTGTCGCGCAAGCGGCCCAGCAGCTTGCGGCTTTCGGTTTCCATGCCTTCTGCCATGGCAGCATTCTATCCCGTCGTCATCCCGACGTTCTTTAGATCACAGCGCGCGCCCAAGCGAAACGGCAAAGCGCGCCTGCGCATGTGAATTTTCCATCAATGGTTGAATATGCGGGTCAGCCCGCCTTTTCCAGTTCAAATGCGTCGTGCAATGCCTGCACCGCCAATTCCATGTATTTCCGGTCGATCAGAACACTGATCTTGATCTCGGATGTGGTGATGACCTTGATGTTGATCCCTTCGGCGCTCAGGCACTGGAACATCTTGGCCGCAACGCCGGTATGGCTGCGCATGCCGATGCCCACGACGCTGATCTTGGCCACGTCCGTGTCGGCAATGCACTCGGCATAGTTGATGATGCCTTCGCCCTTGGCCTTTTCCATCGCGGCTTCGGCGCGCGCCACCTGTTCGGTCGGGCACGAAAAGGTCATGTCCGTGCGCCCTTCTTCGGCAATGTTCTGGACAATCATGTCCACGTTCACACCTGCCTCGCTCAGCGCGGTAAAGATGGTCGCCGCAATCCCGGGCCGGTCCGCGACACTCACCAGCGTCATCTTGGCCTCGTCCCGGCTATAGGCCACACCGGCCACCACTTTGCTTTCCACGACATCCTCCTCGGCGCACACCAGCGTGCCCGCCTCATCCGATTGTTCCTCGAAACTCGACAGCACCCGCAGTTTCACATTGTAGCGCATCGCCAGTTCCACCGACCGGGTCTGCAACACCTTGGCCCCGAGGCTGGCCAGCTCCAGCATTTCCTCGAACGCGATCCGGTCCAGCTTGCGCGCCTTGGCGCTGACCCGCGGATCGGTGGTATAGACCCCGTCGACATCCGTGTAGATATCACAGCGTTCGGCACCAAACGCGGCGGCAAAGGCCACAGCGGTGGTATCCGACCCGCCCCGGCCCAGCGTGGTAATCCGTCCCTCTGGGCTCACACCCTGAAAGCCTGCGACAACGGCAACCTTCATGCCTTCGGCAAACTTCGCGCTGATATTGTCAGTGGGAATCTCCTCGATCCGGGCACTGGAATGGGCGCTCGTCGTCTTGAGCGGCACCTGCCAGCCCTGCCAGGACCGTGCCGGCACGTCCATCTCCTGCAAGGTCAGCGCCATCAGGCCCGCGGTCACGTTTTCGCCGCTCGACACCACCGCATCATATTCACGCGCATCGTACATGGGCGAGGTTTCCCCGACCCAGCCCACCAGCTCATTGGTCTTGCCCGCCATGGCCGACACGATGACGATCACGTCATAGCCCTTGGCAACCTCCACGCCCACACGCTTGGCCGCGCGGCGGATACGGTCCAGCGTGGCCACGGATGTGCCACCGAATTTCATGACAAGAACCGGCATGACCCGCCCCAAAAAATTATCCCGAGGGCCATAGCCTTGGGGCGCACCGGTTGCAAGAACCGCCCTTCTCTGTTTCCAAAAAATCCCCGCCGGAGGCATACGAGAGGCGGCTGAAAAGCCGTCTCTCAATAAATCGTGTCGCGCATTTGCGCGTCAATTCCACAGCAGCCGCACGCGTCCGGTCAGATCGGATGTGCCCGCCCGTCCCATGTTTCGAAACACCCCGTGGTGTCAGGCCCAAGCGCCGCAAATCTCTCCATCAGCCCGCTTACAGCCTCATCAACACCGATGTCGGCCGCGGCGCCGCCCATATCGGTTTGCACCCAACCGGGGTGATACACACCCACAGCAATACCGTCCGGTTTCAGCGCCTCTGCGAGGTTGAAACCAAGGTTGATGGCCGCGGCCTTGGATACACGATAGATCAGGCTCGTCCCTTTGGCCTGCGTGCTTGATCCCATCTGCGAGGCGATAATGGCCACGCGCGGAACCGCACTATGGCGCAGATTTGGCAACAACGACTGCACGCTCAGAAACACACCGGATACATTGGTCGAAAATGTCGTCTCCCACTTGGATGCGTCATAGCCCCCGGCCAGATCGTCATCGCGGTCCAGATACACGCCCGCATTGCAGATCAGCAGATCAACCGGCCGGCCCGTCAACGTTTGCGCAAGGGCCGTGTGACTCGCCGGATCGGTGACATCCAGCACCGCGTCCATCGTGCCCGGCGCCCGTCCGGTGCCCGTGACTTCGTGCCCTGCGGCGCGATACGCTTCGACCAGACCTGCGCCGATGCCGCGGTTGGCGCCTGTGATCACCACGTGCATTTTATCAGTTGGCCTTGCGTGTTGGCACAAACGGCAGCGGTGCCACGGGCACCCCGTCCTCGATCAGCGACTTGGCGTCTTCGGGCTTGGCCTCGCCCCAGATCGGGCGGTCCGGCACATCGCCCAAATATTGGGCCCGCGCCTCCTTGGCAAAATTTCCGCCCACATAGGTCGCGTTTTTCTCGACGTCTTCACGCATTTTTTTCAGGGTCTTTTGCATCTCGTCGGACGCTGGGTCCGGTGCCGTTTGGGCAGGCTGTGCGGGCACGTTTACCCGCGGCGCCATGATCGCCTTGTGGACCTCGGTTGATCCGCACACCGCGCAACTCAAATGCCCCGCAACCCGTAGGCTATCGTAGCCATCGGCGGACGCAAACCAGCTGTCAAAGCTGTGCCCGTGCTCACATTTCAACGCGTATTTTATCATCGTAAGCGGAAGATAAGCATCACGCGTCGAAAGACAATCGGACAAATCGCAGCGCAGAGGCGGGCGGGATCAAAACACCGCGCGCGGATCGAAATCCTTCAAGATCCGCGACAGCTCGGGCTCTTCCACCAACGCAGCAGCCTTTTTCTGACTGACCCACTTGCGCTTGCGCTGACCGGCTTCGGGAAACGCGTTGGCCAGCGATTTGACCTTCACCGCGTAGATCATTGCCACGCAAGGCAAACCATCTTCGTCGCCATTTTCCTTAAGGTACGAATACAGCCCGAGCGGCCTGGGCGACACCTTGCCTTCTACACCTGCTTCTTCCCAAGCTTCCTGAAGCGCTGCCTTTTGCGGCGTGGCACCGTCGACCGGCCACCCTTTGGGCAGGATCCAGCGCCCGGACCCTCGTGATGTGATCAAAAGCACCTGAATGGATCCGTTTTTCACACGAAAACAGAGTGCGGCGAATTGCGTGCGCACATCTGTTTTGGATGCATTGCCGAGCGAAAGCGGCAATTGCTTGATCATGGGCGCCGTCACAAACCTAACTCCCTGTGCTGGCCAAGCATAAGTCGGCAGGCAATTAATTTCCAGTTAAGGCTGTTCCCTTGGGCGGAATTATCCACAAGGTGATGTGGATAACACGCAACATGCGACCGGGACGCGTCGGAAATCGGGGCTTGAGCGTCGTGCGGGCTTGGCACTAGTCTCAGGCCATCATGCGTTGTGCGCTCAATCCCCTCTTAGCCGTTGTAATCGCCGTATTTTTCGCGACTGCCGTCGCTGCGCGGCCGATCACCATCTTTGCCGCCGCGTCCCTTCAGGGACCCCTCGACACGATAATCGCGTCATGGGACGGTGACGCGCGGGTCAGCTATGCCGGATCAGGCACCATCGCACGCCAGATCAGCCTTGGCGCGCCTGCGGACGTTGTGATGCTGGCAAGTCCGGAGTGGATGGATTGGCTGGCCGAGCGGGATCTTCTTGAAACACCGCCGCGCGACATCGTTTCAGGTTCGCTCGTGCTGATTGGGCCCGCGGGCACGCCTGATCTTCCCGCACCTGACGCTACCGCCCTGCTGGCTCGGCTGGACGGCGGGCGTTTGGCCCTGGGGCACCACGCAGCTGTCCCCGCGGGGAGCTATGCCGCCGATTGGCTGAAGGCTGAGGGCGCGTGGGACATTGTGCGCCCGCATCTTGCAGAAACCGAGAATGTGCGCGCGGCTTTGGTGCTTGTCGCCCGACGGGAGGTTCCGTTGGGAATTGTCTATGCCAGCGACGCGCGGGCCGACCCCCGTGTCCGCGTTTTGTACAAAATACCCCCTGATTTGCACAAAACGATCCGCTACCCCGCCGCCGCGGTGACTGAAGAAGGTCGCGGATTTGTCGACTTTCTTGCGAACCGGTGGCCGGTCTTCGAAGCCGCGGGCTTTCGGGCCTTGCCATGATGCTTGACGCTGCCGGGTGGGACGCGCTGCGCTTGTCGCTCTTGGTTGGCGTCACCGCGACGCTGATTGGCGTGCCGCTGGCCACGTGGGCGGCGTGGGTGTTGGCGCGGCGAGAGTTCTACGGCAAGGGCGCGTTCAATGCGCTGGTGCATCTGCCGCTGGTCTTGCCGCCCGTGGTCACCGGTTACCTTTTGCTCATCCTTTTTGGCCGCGCCGGTCCGCTGGGCCGCTTCCTCGAAGACACCTTTGGCCTTGTCCTCGCCTTTCGTTGGACCGGCGCGGCATTGGCCGCGTTGATTATGGCGTTGCCGTTGATGGTTCGCGCCATCCGACTTGCCATCGAGGCTGTGGACCCCGGCCTTGAAGACGCTGCGCGTACGCTGGGTGCGTCGGGCTTTGGGGTTTTTCGGACCGTGACGCTGCCGCTGATCCTGCCCGGTATCCTCGCCGGTGGCGTGATGGGTTTTGCCAAAGCGATCGGAGAGTTCGGTGCCACCATCACATTTGTCGCCAACATCCCCGGCCAGACCCAAACACTGCCTTCGGCGATATATGCGCTGCTGCAAGTCCCGGGCGGCGAAGGCGCTGCGGCCACACTGGTGATCTGGGCCTGTGTGCTGGCGCTGGGGGCGGTGGCACTGTCGGAATGGCTGGCGCGCCGGGTCGCACGACGCATTGCGGGCGCGCCATGACGTTGACCGTCGATATCAGCCACCGCGCGGGAACGTTCGCGCTGGATGTGGCCTTTGAGGCAGGTGCAGGCGTAACCGCACTTTTCGGTCGGTCCGGCGCGGGCAAGACAACGGTCGTCAACGCTGTGGCAGGGCTGCTCATGGCGGATCGCGCCGAAATTCGCCTGAACGAGACGATCTTTGATGACGTGCGCACCCACCTGCCACCGCACCGGCGACGCATCGGATACGTATTTCAGGAGGCGCGGCTGTTTCCGCATCTGAACGTGGCGCAAAACCTTGACTATGCAGGCCGGTTTGGTGCGCGGCCCACTGCGCGGGCCGAGATCATTGATTTGCTGGGGCTCGCCGATGTCCTTGACCGTGCGCCTGCCACCCTCTCTGGCGGCCAAAAACAACGGGTGGCGCTGGGGCGGGCGCTTCTGTCCGATCCGCGGCTTTTGCTCATGGATGAACCGCTGGCAGCGCTGGATGCGCCGCGCAAAGCCGAGATCCTGCCCTATCTCGAAGCGCTGAAACGGCAAACCGGGGTACCCATCCTTTACGTCAGTCACGCATTGGATGAGATCGCGCGCATCGCGGACCGGATGGTTGTGATCGATCAAGGTGCGATCAAGGCGCAGGGCGATCTGTTTGACGTGCTGTCCGACCCTGCCCTGACCCCGCTATTTGGTGTGCGCGAGGCAGGCGCCGTGTTGCGCGCAAAGGTTCGCGAGCGCGCGTTCGACGGGCTGACCCGAATTAAAACCGGCGCCGGCGACCTGCATCTTCCCGGTGTGAGCGCGCCAGAAGGGTCTGACATTCGCCTGCGGATCCTCGCGCAGGACGTGATGATCTCGCGGGAACGACCCGAAGGGATCAGCGCGCTCAATATCCTGCCCGCGCGGATCGAAACCCGGTACGCGGGCGACGGGCCAGGTGTGGCGCTGCGCCTTGCTGCCGGCTCGGAATACCTGTTGGCGCGCATCACGGCGCGGGCTTGGGCGACGCTGGAGTTGTCCGAAGGCGACGAAATCTATGCCGTGATCAAAGCCACATCAGTGGCTCCCGGCTCTATTTCCGGGGCAGTGACAGCGCCGACTTGAGACGGATCACCGCGTCTTCGTGCGGGATGTCCGCCTCAATCGCCAGACGGCGCAAGCCGAAATGCACGTGGGCAATGTCGGTGTAGTAGTTCACGTAGGCGTAATTCGTGGCGGCCCCGGCCGCAGCCCCCAGCACAGGGATGGTTTGGGCTGCCAGTTTTTGCCCCAGCGCCGCGGCCAGTTTCGGCGCAACACGCGTGATCAGCGCCTGCATTGCGGCGCCGCTTATGGCCATGCGGGCCGACAGGAATCCGACATCGGCCCCATCGTCGTGGGCCAGCGGCCCGGCGGCCGCAAACACTTGAACGCAGTCAAAGCGGACCGAGTCAGCCGTTGGATCAAACCCGTGTTCGACAGCGACCCCCTCGATCAGGCGCAACAGCATCGTGGTGGTCACAGGCAATTCTGCGAGCGCAGACGGCAAACCGCCAAATCCGCCTGCGGCCCCCATCGCCGATCCAACCGCACGGTTCATCCAGGCCGGTTGATCCGGAACGATCCCGCGCGACCGACTGGCCACGCGCAACGCGTGGACCAAAGCGCCCTGTGTTGCCTGCCCCAACTGGTCCTGCACGTCACGCGGCAGGCGATCGATCAGCCCGTCCAATTGCGTGCCCAGCATGTTCAGCAGGGTAATCCCAACACCACCCGCAGCCTGATGCCGTTCAGCGAGGCGCGCAATCTCTTCGTCCGGGTCGATCACGGCGGGTGCGAATATGATCTCTGTCATGAAGGCTAAGGTGGGCTGTTTTGCACGCCGTTTCAATCGGCGCGGGTCACTTTCCCGGTCACGCCGTCCCATACCCCCGGTTTCAACGACAGTCCGAGAACGCGTTCAGGATTCGTTGGCGGGGGCATTGCAACATCGTTGAGCCGGGCAAAACCAAAGCGCCTGTAATAGGGTTCATCCCCCACCAGCAGCACCCGGTCCCACCCCAAATCGCGTGCTTGATCAACGGTGTGCCCTATCAGCGCGCCGCCCAGTCCTTCGCCCTGACGGGTCGGATGCACGGCGATGGGGCCAAGCAGCAGCGCGCGCCGTCCGCCAACGTCCACCGGCCAAAACCGGATGGCCCCCGACAGGATGCCGTCGGCATCGCGCGCAGTGTGGCTGAGGGCAGCAACCGGCGGCACACCGTCGCGCAGCCGGTAGGATGACAGGGCCTCGCGTCCCGGTGCAAAGCAGAGATCATAAAGCGCCTCGACCTCCCACCAATCCTGCGACGTCTCGGGCGTGAGGGTGTACATCTTGGGGTCTCAACAGGGATCGACGTGACGGGGCTGGCCGTTGGCCTACCATGGGCGTATGGGGGGCGCAAATCCTCCCTTTTGCATGGACCGCACCAAGGAAAGCCTGATGTTCTACCGCCCCGCCGATGGCCACGGCCTGCCGCACAATCCGTTCAACGCCATCGTTACCCCCCGGCCCATCGGCTGGATTTCGACGCGGGACGGCACCGGGCACAACAATCTGGCACCCTACTCTTTCTTTAACGCCGTGGCGTATGTGCCGCCGCAGGTCATGTTCGCCTCAACCGGTGTCAAACCGGACCGTGAGGGAACCAAAGACAGCGTTGCCATCATCCAGGAGACCGGCGTGTTTTGCGTGAACGTGGTAGAGTACGCGGCGCGCGATCAGATGAACCTGTCCTCGGGCGCGTGGGACGCGGGTGAGGACGAGTTTTCCGTAGCTCAGATCGAAATGGCGGAATGCACGGAAATCGCCTGTGGCCGCGTAGCCGACGCGCCCGCGAACCTCGAATGCCGGATGACGCAGATCATCCAGCTTGAGGGGGCGGCGAATTTCCTGGTGTTGGGCGAAGTGGTCGGTGTGCATCTGCGCGACGACTGCCTGGTGGACGGCATCTTTGACGTGCTGAAGTTCAACCCGCTCAGCCGGATGGGGTATCGCGACTACACCGTGGTGCGTGAGACGTTTAGCCTGAAGCGCCCGGGCGAGTGAGCGTGTTGCTCCAGAGCTGGCTGGCCAAGGCGTTGGACTTGTCGGCGAACACACGGCAACCATTCGGTGGGTGGGACAGAGTCGCGCCGTAAACGCCAGCCGGATCGGTTTCGTTGCTTTTGCCCGATACCCCCTAAGAAGTTTTTATCAGGGGCTTGGAGGAACAACTTGGAGCCTTGCTAATTTGCATCTTCGCCCCGGTCGAAACCTCCCCGGACGCCCGCGCCCAGGCCTACCACGCGCGTTCATCCGCAAGCTGCCAGACGCGTGCATAGTGTCCGGACGCTTGACGCAGGTCGCAACCGACGTCGCGTTGCAGTTGTTTGGCACGCCATTGGATATCAACTATGGCACCGATGGCGCGGCACCGGTCCGCCGCGCTTGCAACGGACCTGTTCAAGCCTTGTTTGGCGGTAGCGCCCGGCATGTGTCAGCCTCGTCAGACGAGGCATTTGGGCAATGGACGGCATGGTCACGCGCTCGCACGGACCTGGCCAACCAGGATCGACCAATCCATGCCCAGCGCACCGTATACATCGCCGGCCTGATTGCTCGCGTTGTCGGCGAGTATTTCAATCATCAGGCTCGCACCGTCTGCAACGACCACCCCAGCTTGGGTCAGGCGGACAATTGCGGTTTCACGTTTTGTCATGTTGAAAGTCCCGCTGGCATCGACTGCAACGTAGGCCTCGAAACCTTCACGGACGGCGCGCATTGCAGGGAAAGCGGCGCATACCTCGAGAGAGAGACCGGCAAAGATCAGCTTGCTCCGACCGGTTGCCCGAATGGCTTTTTCGACCCGCGGATCATCCCACGCATTGACCGTCGTCCGGTCGATGAAAGCCTGATCTGGCAATGCCTCGCGCAGCTCTGGAATGGCGGGGCCCCAGAGCGTTTGGGAGGAGGTCGTGGTTGTCACAATAGGCAGGCCAAGCGCGCTTGCAGCCTTGGCCAACCCGACAATATTGTGTTTTAGATCAGCAATTGAGTAGTCGCGGATACCAGTCATCAGGCCGACCTGATTGTCGACAAATACGACCGCGGCATTGTCACGGGTCAGCGGTTCCGGGTTATGCAGCATAGCTTTGTTCCTCTCTCTTATGCTTGAGCGTTAAGTGGTCAAGAATTCAGTCGATTGATCCGAGGCGACCGGAGCGATACGTCGCTTCGACTGCGTCGAGGTCTTCCGTTTTGCCCGTTTCGAATGGCCCTCTTTGGATAATCGCTTCGCAAAGCGGTTGGCGCCGATACAACTTGGGCACCGTGTTCCGGCAAAAATGAGACGCTTGTCGCATCAGCGAATGCGATTGCAGTGCCGGGTTTCCGATCGACAGCGTTCCATGGAAAATTCGCCGCCGCCGTGTGAAATGCGGCCGGGGCGTCATGCCGATACTGCGCGGGACGATTAACGAATACGTGACAAGCATGGCCTTGGCTGTCGTCGAACGTCACCGACACCGCGGACAGTCCGGCAAGGGCATGTGTTCTGAAAACCGGCAGTGTCATCACGAAGCGGTCGGCCATGATGGGCGGGTCCATCAGACCTTGAAACGCGCTGTATCGATAACTCTGACCCTGAAAACCAGCGTTGACTTTCAGCTGGCGGGTGCCGCCCCGAGCATAGAAATCGCATGGGCTTTTTATGGGTCTGTCGATGCGTAGCGTGTTCATGTGAGCGTCTCGCTTTGGGTATCTTGATGATATTCGCGAGACAATTGGGCGAAAATTACCCAATATCAGAACTTATCGTTCTAAATATGGGACAATGGGCAGGGTCATGATGGATCTCAATGACGCGTTTTTTTTTGTTCAGGTCGTCGAAAAGGGCGGCTTTTCTGCCGCAGGGCGATTGCTGAAAATTCCGAAATCGCGCCTAAGCCGACGTGTGAGGCACCTCGAGGATGACCTCGGTGTGCGCCTTCTGCAGCGCACATCGCGCATTGTCAAAACGACCGAGGTGGGCGCGGAATACTATCGCCACGCCCGGGAAGCCCTGGCACAATTTGAGAATGCCGAAGCCGCCGTCCGGCGCAAGACCAATACCATTGAAGGGACCGTTACGGTGTCTTGTTCGATGGGAATGGCGCAATTCGGCCTCAACCAGATATTGCCGCGCTTCTTGCACGACAACCCCGGCGTCACGGTGGTTCAGCGGGCTTCAAATCAGATGGAGGATTTGATCGCAGGCGGGATCGACGTTGCAATACGCGGTCATCTCGAGAACCTGCCGGATTCCAGCCTGATCCAGACGCCGTTGGCGCGGGTCGAATGGCACCTTTACTGTTCGCCGGACTTTCACAAAACCATGCAGCAACCAGATGACCCCCAGAGCTTGGCCGGTTATCCCGCCCTGGTGCTTGGCCGGCCCGCGGCAACGCACCATTGGCGATTCACACACAGCAACGGAAACAGTGCATCCGTGAAGAGCCCGGTCCGGTTTGCCAGCGACGATATGTCGACGCTCAAGCAAGCGGCAGCAATGTCCCTTGGGCTTGTCGCGCTGCCATCGTATGTCTGCCGATCAGACGTGGAAAGCGAAACGCTGGTGCGCGCCCTGCCCAGTTGGACAGCGGGTCATCCCCAAATCAGCCTGCTGATGCCATCACGACACGGCACTTTGCCGGCGTTTGAAGCGTTCCTGAAGTTCCTGAAACAGGCGTTGCCGGGCGTTCTATCCGACGACCTGCCGGCACCGGCATAACAAGGCGTCGGTTGAACGCACGCTTTTCATAGTTGGTCAGGTCAACTGTAGAACCGTCGGCGATCCGGAACGTGACGAACGCACGAAAAACAGCACCGTTGATTGTGACAGAGCACCCTGCGCTGAAAGAACTGATGCGAACCATTTGACAAAAAGGGAGAGAGGGTGACGCGGAATTCTTACTTGTCCATGGAGTACGGCCAATCCGAGCCGGACCGTGTTGCTATCGCAAGGTCAAATGGCAACAACGTCCTGTCCAGATCGATTTTACGGTGCCGCTTTCTTCAACTGCATAGCGCTCCAAGGGCACGCGCGACCATCGCGGCGTTTCATCGTGTGCACCGGCTGTGCGCCTTGCCGCGACACGAAGGAATACCTTACACAAGGCGTGAGCTACTTTTTTAACGGGAGTTCAGGATTGCGACTTAAACGTAGAAGATTGCTGAGTTTAATCCTCGCTTCAGCGGCGCTGCCCGGCACATTGTTGATTTGGAGCCGGACACGGTCAGAACCGGATTTTCTTGCGTCTTTTTGTGACACGATCTTGCCCGGAGATGAATTTGCAAGCGCCAGTGAGGCAGGCGCACATCTGCGTATAAAAGAACGCGCAGCAGCGGATAACAGGTTCGCAACCATTCTGTCGGACTCAACTGCCGCCATAAACAACATGTGCCTTGAAGCTTTTGGAGCAAAGTTTGTCGCGCTCGGTCAGGACCAGAAGAACTCGATTATCCGCACGCTGGACGACATTCCCGAGACCAACATGCTTGGATGGTTTTTCCGGGCGGTGCGCGGCGACATTTTTTTCTACTACTACGCGCAACCAGAGAGTTGGGCCCTCGTGGGCGTGACAGACACGCCTCAACCGAATGGGCACGAAAATGTAACCACGCTTTGGGACCGAAACGGTTGAACGCCGATGTTGTCATCGTTGGCTCTGGCGCCGGTGGCAGCGCAGCGGCGTGGGCGCTGACGCAACGCGGAATAAACTGTACGATCCTCGAAGCCGGACCGCATTACGACTTTGCCACCGACTACAAATTGGACCAAAGCAATTGGGAACAGCATGGGTTCCCGGAAAAGATCCCGACGGCTGGCAGACAGGTTTTCGCGCCCATGCAAAAGCTGTCAAAGCGGTGGGATCACCTGCGGTCATGGAACCATATTCGCGGTCCAAGCAATGTAACCGGTGTTCGAACCGCTCGTGGCGGGTACAAGCATGTCGTTGGCGTGGGCGGAACCACGCTCTACTTCACTGGCGAGTACCACCGGATGAACCGCCGATCCATGCGCATGCGTTCCGACTTTGGCGTCGCAGCAGATTGGCCGCTTACCTACGAAGAGCTTGAGCCCTACTACACCCAAGCCGAGAGGTTAGTTGGCACCTCTGGTGGCGGCGCCGACCACCGTCGCCCACGTTCGGATGGCTACCCACTGCCGCCATTGCCAATGTCCTATGCCACAAGACAACTTCAAAAGGGCCATGAAGCGCTTGGGCTGACCTTTGAGAGCAATCCGCTGGCCGTGTTGTCAAAGCCATTTGACGGTCGGCCATCCTGTAACTTTTGCGGCAATTGCAACCGCGGCTGCCCGCATGGTGACAAGGGAAGCGCGGACATCACCTTTCTGTGGCACGCGAACGCAACTGGACGTTGCCGAATTTTGACCGACGCGACAGTCATCAATTTGGAGAAAGATTCTGGCGGACGGATCCGCAGAGCCGTTTATGCGCGTCAAGACGGGACAATCGACGCCATTTCAGCCGAGGCTTTCATCCTCGCTGCTGGCGCGATTGAAACGCCGCGATTGTTGCTCAACTCGGACGTTGCAACCGGGTCGGGTCACGTCGGCAAACACTTTATGGAATCGTTGGTCTGGACCAGTGTGGGGATCCATCCGGATCAAATCGGCAGCCATCGCGGCCACCCGTCCGATGGGATCTGCTGGGATTTTAACGACCCTGACGCGCTCGATTCAATTGTCGGTGGATTTCGATTGAGCCCCGGGACCGCCGAGGCCAATTTGGTCGGACCGATCAATTATGCCGCCCGGATCGTTGGTGGTTGGGGCGCAGAGCACAAGGAACGCATGCGGGATCTGTTTGGACGGGCGCTTGCTCTGACTGCTTTCGGGGAGAGTCTGCCCAACGACAAAAGCTTCATAGATCTCGATCCAGACCACCAAGACGCCTTCGGCTTGCCAAAGGCGCGCATTCATTCTTTTCTGCCGGACCACGAACTGGAACGTCTGACAGCCATGCGCGCCACTGTCAGAAAAGTACTGGCGGCATCGCAGGTATCCGACCCGGTCGAAGAGTTCGGCACCTACGATGACTTTGATTCAACCCATGTGTTTGGCACCTGCCGGATGGGCCAGGACCCTGCGACCGCAGTTGTTGATCCCAATGGACGATGTCACGGATCTGCCAACCTTTTTGTCTGCGATGCGAGTGTTTTTCCAAGCAGCGGTGGCGGTGAGTCGCCCAGTTTGACCATCGCAGCGCTGGCCGTTCGAACGGTTGACAAAGCATGGGCATAGCCATGATTGGTTCCGTTTTGGAACTAAACGGGTGTCACGAATGGCTATAGTACACGCTCAGAGTGCATGAGCGCCTCAAAGTGCATTGTTGTGCATTATTGGGTTGACCGGATCAGCGGTTTTTTGCCTATTATAGGGTTAGTGGGTGTAACGCATAAAATTGAAGGGATTTGGGACATGCGACTGATTGGTACGATATTTGCATTATGCATGGCGCTCTTTGCGAGTGCTGCTGCGGCTGGACACTTCACGACAAGTGGCGTGACCTACACAACGCCGGACTTTGACTTGTCCGGTGGTTTTCGGGACGTAGACACGCCTTCAACTGCGCTTGTACGTTTTCCGTTGGTCGATGGCGCTAGCTACACCGTGAGTTACCAGTCTTCGAATGGCGATAATCTGTCGGTCGCCGTATACGACTTTGTTGCGCCAGAGGCGGGGTCAGGTGACCCATTCGCGTTTCCAAGCAACAATTCCGTCGCGACCGTGCTGGCAACTGACAACTTTTCTCAGACGCAATCCGGTTCGGTGTCGTTCAATGCAACAACCAACGGCTTCGGAACGATCGAATTGTCGGACTTCGGCGGCGGCACCACTGTTGGTCGCATCACGCTAGCGATCACGAACATTCCGTCGCAGGTGCCCCTGCCGGCTGCTGGTTTCCTTTTGCTGGGTGGCCTTGGCGCAATGGCGCTTGCCCGACGTCGGAAGAAAGCCGTAGCCTGACGCGGCGACGCCTCACATATGATTTGAAAGAGCGGGCCTTAACCCGCTCTTTTTTTTGACACGCTAGGAGATGAACATGACAGCGCTGCACACGCCAATTATTCTCTCGGTTTTTGCCTTTCTCGCTTCGGCTGGAATGCAAAATGGAACTGCGCTCGCCGCAACATTTGACAGTTCTGACGACACTCCGGTGTTGACGGAGGACGGAACTCTTTCCCTGGAACCTGTCATCGGTGGGTCGCCGTCACTTCTTGGCCTTGATGGCGCGCTGCAGCCACAGGCGGGCACGGTTTTTTCGGCGGACGTCCGGCGTGCAATGGACAAGATGCTGCGTGAAAACACGTTGGAGGCCGCTGAAGCCTTCAGATCAGTTTTAGGCACCTCAACTGGTGATGCTGCTGCATGGGGAATTCTTTCGACATGGGCTGCTGACAATCAACATTCCGCGCTTGCTGTCGAAGCCTTGGAAATGGGCAAGTCTTTGAATGCAGAAGACGGCCTGGTGCGTCTTGGCGAGGCTGCGGTTTTGATGCTGCAAGATCGGAACATCGAGGCCCAAAAAGTACTTTATGCATTGTTCCGGAGCGCCCCCGAAAAAAAGAGCGTGATGCAACGGTTGCTCGCGTCTTACTTCGAAACCGGCAGCCTCACCTTGGCGACATCCGTTCTGTCTCAGCACATCGCCGCTGTTGGATCGGTATCGGGCACAACGCAGCAGCGCTATCAACTTGCCCAGATTTATCGTGACATCGGCTCTTACAAAGCTGCACAAGGCCAGGTCGACGTGATCGTACGTGCGACATCGCCACAGGACGATTTGCGCAGAAAGTCCTCGCTTCTCGGCGCGGAAATCGCAATCCGTCTGAATGACCACACACGCGCACAAGACTATCTGGATTTGATCACTTCGTGGTCTGACGACGTCACCCAAGCGGCACTGTTACGCGCTGTTGTCGAGTATGAATTGCGCAAATCAGAGCAAGCCATTCGGCAGCTCGAGCAACTTGCTGACGATCGTGACGTCGGCGCGGATGCGCTTGCGCACCTCGGGACCTTTGCATTCAAGGAAGCGCGACCAATTGCTGGCGCACGCCAATTCTCTGCCGCGATTGACCGCAGCTCTGGCGTGGAAAAAATCAATCATCTCCAGACTTTCCTGGAATTATTGGACGATGCCGGCCTCGAGGAAGAAGGGCACGCAGCACTCCGTGACCGGCTTGATGAACTGGGGGTTCTCGGCCACATAATGCTCACCGACCGCCTGATTCAAAAGGGCAAGCTGGCAGAAGCGGAAGCCGCCGCGACGACTGGCTTCGACATGTTTCCATCCCAAAGCGAAATTGCCTACCTCAGGGGCATTGCGCGTTTCCAAATGGGAAAGGCGCAAGATGCCGAAGCAGATTTCAGAGCAGCGACCGAACTGAATGCACGGCATACAAGAGCATGGGTTTCATTGGCGAAACTACTGCATGAGCGTGGCGGACATGGTGGCCCGGGCCAGCATATCGACGTCATTGCAACCTACGAACGCGCATTGGAACAGTCGCCGAACAACGCAGTCATTCAAATTGAGCTCGGGAAGGTGGCGCAAGAAGAAGGCCGCCGACAAGATGCCGAAACCTGGTATCGACGCGCTTTGAAAAGCGCTCCGGGCGACCCGATTGCGAACTCGCTTCTGGCTATCCTGTTCGCCGAAACGGGGGCACTGGATGCTGCTGTCCAGTTCGCCGATGCAGCACACGGCGCGTTGCCAGAGCATTTCCAGACAAATTACGCCAAGGGACGCGTCGCTTACCATTTTGGCGAATTTATCGCCGCGTCGGAATATTTGCTTGCCGCCAATGCCGCAATGGAATCCCACGGGCATTCGTTGGCTTTTGCTGCGTCCGCATTCGAGCAGCTCGGCAACCGGAAGGCCGCGGTCAAGCAAGCAACCCGCGCGCTCGAACTCGCACTGTCAGTTGAAGAAACCGAGCTTGTACGGAACGTGCTGAGCGCCACTCAGGGTGATGCGAGCGGTCAGGTCGCAATCCGCAGGATCGGTGCGGATGGGGTGCACGAAACTGCCGGGCGATTGTCATATCGCGACTCTCAGGACGGGCTGGTACTGGAACTGTCTGTGGATGGATTGCAAGCAGGCGACAACGCAGTGCACTTCCATGAAAACCCCAGTTGTGAACCTGCGCGCCAGAACGGTGTTCTGGTCGCAGGTTTTTCTGCAGGAGAGCATTTGGGCGCATCCGGCGCCCCTGGCGGGCACAATCATAACCACGCGGCACATGCACAGGCCAGTGCAAGCGCAGGTGACGGTGCGATGCCAATGACTGCGGTCAGTTCTGAGCCCGACCCCAATGATCCCCACGCGCAGCACAAGATGAACATGGCGCAGGCATCCGAGCAATCCAATGCGCAGCAAGCAGGATCAAAAACGCTCAGCCGAGATTCGTCATTGCCCATAGGTGACTTGCCCATGCTTTTCGCTGATGCCAACGGTTTTGGCGCGTACGAATTGCTCATACCGTATCTTCACTCATCTATCCTCGACGACCGTTCGCTGGTCATCCATCACGGCATTCACGCAAGACGAGCGTTCTGTGGCGTGATTGAGCGTTAGATATTCAGAAAGACAAAGTGCAGGGCCGTCAATGATCCCTTGTTCTGCAGGGCAGGCTCAACGGTGGCCATGTTTGATCTACGGTGCTCACGCAATTCAGGCCGCTGCGGCAAAAGTGATGCTGCCGGCAAACGGATGGATCACATCACTCTTATCCGTCCCAGATGCAAAAGATCGGCAAAGCCTTTTTGAGCGACTGGGATCTCGCAGCACAGATGTGCTGTGGCCGCCTAGGTGCTCATGTGGAAAACTTTCGCGCCATAAGCGGAGCGCCGCACCGTGGTCGCGGGATCATACCTTGCGCTCGGACAGGCCTTTTTTGTGCGCGAGGTGAAGCCAACGAGCTCTCGCCGTGGAACAGCTGATATAAGACGTCAGAGGATCACCCACCGCCCCACATGCTACCCATCCGCAAGCAAATTCATAGCAAGCGCTTGCAACCGTCATGGACCTTCATGATCAGGAGGGTGACACCCGAAAAAGAGATTATCCATCGACACAGCCAAGCGCAGACGCGGTTCAGAAAAGATGAACGCATGTCTGCCAACCGACACG
>JBCBAV010000022.1:0-36216 GCA_038532285.1 Pseudomonadota bacterium
GGCGTCGGTTCAGTTGCGCAGCAGGAACACCTTTTGCAGCTGATTCAGCGTCCGGTTCACCGCGCCCGCGCTGGCAAAGGGGCCGTGATAGCTGCCCTTCTGCTTTTTCGCGCCGCGGTGTTTCTTGATCTGCGGATAGGCATGGTCGCCGGTCACGAGGATATTTGGAAAGCTCTTGTCGTCGCGCAGCAGCACGTTGAACTTGGGCTTGAGCTGCTTGATCAGGTTCTGTTCCAGCAGCAGCGCCTCGGTCTCGGTCCGCGTGGTCAGGAACATCATGGACGTCGTCAGAGAAATCATCCGTGCAATGCGCGCCGAATGCCCCGAAGGACGCGCATAGTTCGACACCCGCGCGCGCAGATTGCGCGCCTTGCCCACGTACAGCACCCGGCTTTCGGCATCGAGCATCCGGTACACACCCGGTGAGCTGTCGAGCGTTTTGAGGTAGTCCTGAATCACCTCGTGCCCGCGTTTTTGCGGGGTCTCGTCCGAGGTCTGCAGGATGTCGTCGTTCTCTGCCATACGATTCGTGTCTGTTGCTCTGCCCGGCTGCCTCAGCCGCCACTGACGTTCAAGTAAAGATACATCCACCGAAGTTGTGGATAAACATGCTGACAACTTCTGGGTGGAGAGAATTTTCCTTTATTTTTTGGGCCATTTGTTAATCTGCCTAAATTTTAGGCATATATTCAGGGCATTGTTTTCATTGGATATTTTTTTCGCCCATAACCAAGTGCCTGAAATCTAACACCTTTTATGAAGGAAATGTAAACGCCCTGCGAAGGCGGTGCACAACTTTGGCGTCACAGGTCATTCTGTCCCGATCACATCCGGTGTTTCCCAGCCCAGATGCTGCCCGCCATCGACGCACAAAAGCTGTCCGGTGATCGCGGGGGCATCCATGAAATAGCCAAGTGCGGCCACGATATCCTCGATATTCGCGCCGCGTTTCAGGACGGTGGCGGCGCGTTGCTTGGCAAAATGCTCGGCGCTTTGGCGGCCACCTTGCAGGGTCGGGCCGGGGCCGATGGCGTTCACGCGGATCGCGGGCGTCAGCGCGCGTGCGCTGGTCTGGGTCAGGACCCACAGTCCCATCTTGGCGATGGTGTAGGTCATGAAATCCGGCGTCAGCTTGCGCACCCGCTGGTCCACCATGTTGACGATCAGGCCCGTGGCCCGCGGCTCGCCCGCGTGGTCCGTCTCGGCCTCGAGCTCCTGTGCGGCCATGGCTTGCGTCAGCACAAACGGCGCGCGCAGGTTCGACTCCATGTGCCGGTCCCAACTGGCCCGCGTGGCGGTGGTCACATCATCATGTTCAAAGATCGACGCGTTGTTCACCAGCACGGTGATCGGCCCGCCCAGCGCATCCACCGCCCGCGAGAACAGCGCTTGTGTCGCCGCCTCGTCCAGCAGGTCAGCCTGCAGCGCCACGCCCTTTTGGCCCGCGGCCTCGATCCGGGCCACGGTTTCGTCGGCCCCTGCCGACGATGAGGCATAGTGCACCGCCACGTCATAGCCGCGCTCGGCCAGAAAAATCGCCATCGCCTGGCCCAGCCTGTGGCCGGCCCCTGTCACCAATGCGCGCATTGCCGCGTCTCCTGTTTCAGGTCAGTACCGCTGCCAGATAGACCAGATAAAGCGTGGTCAAGATGACACCCCACACGCGGGTCAGATCCTGACGGAAATAGACAAACGGTACCAACAGGATCGACGCCGCCAACATCACCCACAGGTCAAACCGCAGGAATGACTGGTCCACCGGGATCGGCCCGACAAGGCTTGCCACCCCGATGATGGCCAGAAGGTTAAACATGTTCGACCCGATCACGTTGCCCAATGCCACGTCCGCCTGCTGGCGCAAGGCCGCAACCACCGTGGTGGCCAGTTCCGGCAGCGAGGTGCCGACCGCCACCAGCGTCAGACCGATCACCACGTCGCTGACACCATAGGTACGCGCGATGATACTGGCATTGTCCACCAGCAGATCCGCGCCAAAGGGCAGGCCGATCAGGCCCAGCACCAGAAACAAAGCGATCTTCCAGCCGGGCAGGTCGGGGTCCACGCCCTCGATCTCTTCGTCCTCGTCGTCATCCGCGGCGGCGTCGCCTTGCTTGCGATGCCGATGCGCATCGCGGGTGGCGTCAAACAGGACATACCCAAGGGCCGCCAGCAAAACGATCGCCGCGATCCAGTCGAACACGCCACGGAACGCGAGCGCGATGAACAGAACGCTGGCCGCAATCATGAAATTGAACGTCTTGCGGGTTTCGCATTGCGACGTGTGCATCGTCGCCATCAGCGCCGGAATGCCCAGCACCAGCAGGATATTGGCGGTATTCGAGCCCACGACATTGCCCATGGCAATGCCCGGCGCGTCCTCGATCACCGCCTGAATTGCAATCAGCAGCTCGGGCGCCGACGTACCAAAGGCCACGATGGTCAGGCTGACGATCAGCGCGGGCACACCCAGCCGCAACGACAGGTTCACCGCACCCTTGACCAGGCTGTCCCCGGCCAGCAGCAGGATGACAAGGCCCAGCATCGACAGCGCCCAGGGGACCAGCGCAGTCAAGACTTGCCCCCACGGTCCCGCCCGCACGCGCACGGTCCGCTGCCAATACGGTAGCGTCCGCATTGGCACTTGGCCGACGCCAGCCTTTTGCCGCCCAACCAGTGCAGTTTGCCAAACACCGCCAACACCGCGATGAAAGCGAGAAACAGCAGGACGATCTTTGACAGCATTTCAGGTTATAACCCGAACTGGGCATACGCCGCGCGTTCCTCGACGGAGGAAAGCGTATCACTGACCATCTGTGCGCCAAGACGTGGAAAGAAAGGGCGGCGCAGCCCGTAACGGCGGAAGCGGACCTTTTCGCCAAACCGCTCTTGCAGCATCGGTTTCAGGTGCCCGATGCCGTCGATCAGGCCCAGTTCCTTGGCCTTCGCGGCCAGCCAGACCTCACCGGTGAACAGTTCGGTTTCCGCATCCAGCTTGTCACCCCGGCGCGCCTGAACGTGGTCGATGAAATTGGTGTGGATGTCCTCAAGAAGACCCTTCAGCCGCGCGACATCTTCGGGCTTTTCGGGCCGGAACGGGTCCAGCATGGATTTCGATTTGCCCGCTGTGTACACGCGCCGTTCCACCCCTTGGCGGGCGAGCAGTTCGTGCGCGCCAAAGCTGGCTGAAATCACCCCGATGGAGCCAACGACCGAGCTTGGGTCGGCGTAAATCTCGTCCGCCGCCGCAGCCAGCCAATAACCGCCCGACGCCGCGACATCCTCGACAAAGGCGATGACGGGAATTTTCTTTTCCTCGGCCAGCCGACGGATGCGCGCACCGATCAGGGAGGACTGCACCGGGCTGCCGCCGGGTGAGTTGACCTCAAGCGCGACCGCGACAGGTTTGCCCTTGGCAAAGGCTTTCTCGATCACACCGGCCAGCGCACGATCGTTCAACGTACCGCGCGACCCGCCCGCGATCATGCCCTGCAGGCGGATGATCGCAACGCTCGGGTCCGATTTCATAAAGGGGATATATCGTTTCATTCCAGCCCATGTAGAATGTGCACCCGCCGCAAACAAGGGGCGTGCATACGACACGTCTACTGCCGGATGCGCCAGCCGGTTTTGAAGATCCAGTAAATCGCGAACAGGCACAGCCCCGTGAACGTGGCAATCGCCAGAAGCGAGGTCAGGATCGGCACATCGGCCACCCCGAAGAACGACCAGCGAAAGCCCGAGATCAGGTAGACCACCGGATTGAACATCGAAATGGTTTGCCACACCGGCGGCAGCATCGAGATCGAATAGAACGACCCGCCCAGAAACACGAGCGGCGTGACAATCAGCAGCGGGATCAGCTGCAACTGTTCGAAATTCCCCGCCCAGATGCCGATGATAAAGCCAAAAAGCGCAAAGCTGACGCAGGTCAGCACGAGGAACGCAATCATCGCCGCCGGGTGCGCGATGCTGATGTCGACAAAGAAAAACGACGTCGTCAGGATGATCAGCCCGATGAACATCGCCTTGGTCGCCGCAGCCCCTGCATAGCCCAGCACGATCTCGAGGAAATTCACCGGCGCCGACAGCAATTCATAGATCGTGCCGATGAATTTCGGGAAATAGATGCCGAATGCCGCGTTCGAGATGCCTTGGGTCATCACCGTCAGCATGACCAGCCCCGGCACGATGAACGCGCCATAGCTGACGCCTTCGATCTCTTGGATGCGGCTGCCGATGGCGGCGCCAAAAACCACGAAATACAGCGACGTGGACAGCACGGGCGAGATGAGCGATTGCGCAATCGTGCGGAAAAACCGCGACATCTCAAAGACATAGATGGCCTTGATCGCTGCCCAGTTCATGCCGCACCCTCCTGTTCGTGGACCAGCGACACAAAGATGTCCTCGAGGCTCGACTGCTTGGTCTCGAGATCGCGCAGCGACAGGCCCGCAGCGGACACTGCCGCCAGCAGGCGCGTGATGCCGGTGCGTTCGGCGCTAGTGTCGTAGGTATAGACAAGGCTTTGCCCCGCCTCGCCAAGGCTCAGGTCGAACTCGGACAGCGCGTCGGGCACGGCATCCAGCGATGTGGTCAGGTGCACGGCCAGCTGCTTTTTGCCCAGCCGCGCCATCAGCTTGTCCTTTTCCTCGACCAACAGGATTTCACCCTTGTTGATCACGGCAATGCGGTCGGCGATGGCCTCGGCCTCTTCGATGTAGTGGGTGGTCAGGATGGTGGTCACACCGTCGGCCTTCAGCTGTTCGACGATCTGCCACATGTCCTTGCGCAGCTCCACGTCGACACCCGCGGTGGGTTCATCCAGAAACAGCACCTTGGGTTCATGCGCCAACGCCTTGGCGATCAGCACACGCCGTTTCATCCCGCCCGACAGAGCGCGGATCTGGCTGTCACGCTTGTCGCCCAGCGACAGGCGGTCGAGGATATCCTCGACCTTGCCATCGTTGCGCGGCAGGCCGAACAGACCGCGCGAAAACCGGACCGAGTTGATCACCTTTTCAAACGGCTCCAGCGCAATCTCCTGCGGCACCAAGCCCACCAGCCGCCGGGCGGCGCGAAATTCGGTCAGAATGTCGTGCCCCGCCACGCTGACGGTGCCGGAGGTGGGCCGCGTGATGCCGCAAATGGTCGAGATCAGCGTCGTCTTGCCCGCGCCATTGGGGCCCAGCAGCGCAAGGATCTCGCCATCCTCGATGTCCAGAGACACCGATTTCAGCGCCTCGAACCCGTCATCATAAGCCTTGCGCAGGGCTTTTATGGAAAGAACTGGTGCCATCGTGCTGCCTCGCTACTGCCCCGCGCGCCGCTTGGCCAGCGCAGCGGTGCACACCCTCATGTGCATGCGGCTCATGCCCCGGACTGGATGATGACCTTGCCCGTGGCCTTGCGGGTGCGCAACAGGTCCAGCCCCTCATTCGCCTGCGCCAGCGGCAGCACATGACTGACATGCGGGCTCAGCTTGCCTTCGGCATACCAGCCGAACAGGGTGGTAAAGCTGTCGATCAGCACCTTGGGGTTCACCTTGGTATAACCGCCCCAATAAAACCCCAGGACGGTCAGGTTTTTGACCAGCAGGTAATTCGCCGCGATCTGCGGCACCTTTCCGCTGGCAAACCCCAGCGGCAGCAACCGCGCCTCGGCATTGCAGGCGCGCAGGGCCGCATCAAACAAATCGCCCCCCACAGGGTCATAGACAACATCCGCCCCCCCCAGCGCCTTGACGTCGGCGCGCAGGTCGCAGGTGTCACTGTCCAGCAGGTGATCGGCCCCTGCCTGCCGGGCGACCTCCAGCTTCTCTGCCCCGCGGGCGCAGGCGATCACCTCGGCCCCCATCAGCTTGCCCAGTTCCACAGCCGTCAGGCCCACGCCCCCCGACGCGCCCAGCACCAAAAGCCGCTCGCCGGGTTGCAGCCGCGCCTTGTAGTCCAGCCCCACATGGCTGGTGCCATAGGCCACCAGAAACGCCGCCGCATCGACAAAGCTCATCTCATCCGGGATCGGCACGCATTGCTCGGCGCGGATGGCGGCATATCCCGCCAGCCCGCCAAAGCCGCCATAGGCCGCGATGCGCTGCCCCGGGGCGAGATGCGACACACCTTCGCCCACGGCCTCGATCGTTCCGGACAGCTCCATCCCGATCACCGCAGGCAACTGCGGCTTTTCCTGATAGGTGCCCTTCACGATCAGCAGATCGCCAAAGTTCAGCCCGCAGGCCTCCACCTTGACCAGCACCTCACCGGGCCCTGCCTCTGGCGCGTCCATTTCGTTCAGGGCCAACGGTTGGCCCAGTTCCACCAGTTGCATGGCGCGCATGTACAGTGTCTCCGGCTGCCTAGTCTTCTGTTCGGAACATGGCATAGCCCACTTGGACCGCGCCGAAAAGCAACCCGTTCGACAGCCACAGCACCAGCAGCGCAACCCGCACTTCGGGCGACGTGGCCATCGCATCGAAAAAGCCCGCGACGTTGAACACCCACAACGCGGCGATCAGCGCCGCCGACAGCGCCAGTCCAATGGCCAGCGCGTTCAGGAACAGTTGGGGCAGCGGGAATTTTTGCATAGCGGCCTACATAGCCGCGCTGCATCCACGATCCAGTGCGCGGGCGCTAAAACGCCTCGGGCTGCGCCTCGCGGGCCATGTGATCCAGCACCGCGTTGACGAATTTCGGTTCCTTGCCATCGGGGAAAAAGGCACGGGCAACTTCAACATATTCGCTGATCACGACCCGCGGCGGCGTGCCCTTGTCGCGCAGTTCCGCACCGGCTGCCCGAAACAGCGCCCGCAAGGTCGGGTCAATGCGCGCAATCGGCCATTTCGCCACCAACGCCCGGTCCGTGGCCTGGTCAATGGGCGCTTGATAGTTCACCGCATCCTCCATCACCCGGCCAAAATGCTCGGGATCGCCCTCGGTCATCTCTTCGCCTTCGTAGATGGCACCAAACCGGTGGTCTTCGAACTCGTGCCGGATCGCGTCGACGGTCTGGCCGGTCTGCTCCATCTGGAACAGCGCCTGCACCGCATACAGCCGCGCGGCCGACCGCATCTTGCGCTTTTGATTGCCCGACAGGGTCATGCGATATCCGCCTTTGTCTCTCCAGCCAGGATCGTATCCTCGCCCGCCGGCTTGAACCCGACGCCCTTGCTCTGCGCCTTCCACTTGCGGCTCAGCGCGATCAGGTGCAACGCCGCCGCCGCGGCCCCGCCGCCCTTGTTCTGGCCCTCGGGATCGGCGCGCACTTCGGCTTGTTCGACGTTTTCCACGGTCAGGATGCCATTGCCGATGCACAGCCCCTGCAGGCCCAGCAGTTGCAACGCCCGGCTCGAATCATTGCACACCGTCTCGTAATGCGTGGTCTCGCCCCGGATCACACAGCCCAAGGCGACGTAGCCGTCAAAATTCGACATCCGTTCCGAAATGCCGATGGCGGTCGGGATCTCCAGCGCGCCCGGCATCTCGATCAGGTCCCATGTGGCCCCCGCACCCTCGATCTCGGCCTTGGCGCCCGCCACCAGATTGTCGGCAATCGCCTTGTAATAAGGCGACACCACGATCAAGAGCTTCGTGGGCGTGTCAAAGCTGGGGCGGTCCAGCACGTGATGCTCGATAGAGGCCATTAGCTGTCTCCGGGAATGGGGCGGGTGTCGACGATTTCGAGGTGATAGGCGTCTAGACCCACATAAGTGGTGCGCGGGCTGTTGGTCAGCAGGATCAGCCGGGTGATCCCCATGTTCGACAGCATCTGCGCGCCCAGTCCGACGTTCTTGACCACGCGCGGGCCATCCTCTTCGGGCTCGAACAGCGATTTGCGCGGCTGCCGGAACAGGCACACGACCCCGCGCCCTTCCTCGGCAATGGCGCGCATCGCGGACGGCAGTTCGCCATGCGGCTTTGGTCCCAGCCCAAGAATATCCGTCACCTCGTTCAGCGCATGGGTCCGCACCAGCACCGGCGCATCGGTGTCCAGATCGCCCTTGGACAGGGTCACGTGTTCGATCCCGTGCGTCTGGTCCGTCCACAGCCGCATGTCCCAGTCACCCCCATGCTCCGACGTGATGGTGCGCCGCTCGGTCTCGACCACGAGGTTGTCGTGGCGCCGCCGGTAGGCAATGAGGTCCGAGATCGTGCCGATCTTCAGCTCGTGCTTGGCGGCATAGTCGATGAGCTGATCCAGCCGCGCCATGGTGCCATCTTCGTTCATGATCTCGCAGATCACGCTCGACGGGTAATGCCCGGCCAGCCGCGCCACGTCACAGCCCGCCTCGGTGTGCCCGGCCCGCACCAGCACCCCGCCCTTACGGGCGCGCAACGGGAACACGTGGCCCGGTGTGGCAATGTCAGCGGCGGTGGCCTGCGGATTGATCGCCGTGGCGATGGTCAGCGCCCGGTCCGCCGCAGAAATCCCGGTGGTCACGCCTTCGCGCGCCTCGATCGACACGGTGAACGCGGTCTCGTGCCGCGACGAATTGTGCATCGCCATCATCGGCAGCCCCAGCGCGTCGATCCGCTCGGCAGGCAGCGTCAGACAGATCAACCCGCGCCCATGGGTCGCCATGAAATTCACCGCCTCCGGCGTGGCAAAATCCGCCGGGATGATCAGATCCCCTTCGTTTTCGCGATCCTCGTGATCGACAAGGATGAACATCCGCCCCTGCCGGGCATCCTCGATGATCTCCTCGATCGGAGAGATCGCATCCGCCAGGTCGCGCTCAACCGGTCCGGGGGTTTCAAAGGCCATGGGTCACCTCAATCAGCATGCCGCGCCACATAGTCCAAGGCACCGCGCAATACCAGAGCCTGCGTCGCCAACGTAGCACAGCCCGCGCCCCAAACACGCAACGTCAGCCCACCTCCCGCAGGAGCAACACCCGCTCAACAATCGCCTAAGGCACGACACGCAGCACGCCCTCAAACACCGCCACACCACAAGCACAACAGAAAGGACACCGCACACCGCGTCCCCCTTCTCTGTTTCAAAAAAATCCTCCCCGAAGGGCCGATCCACCACACGCCGCTCGGCCCGCCCCCACTGCGAGCACGCCCGCAACACGCGCCAAGTATCGCGTCAGGCGCAGCCTGTCATCCGGATCACGACATCTCCGCCAGCCGCGCGACATAGCGGGCCAGCGTGTCGATCTCGAGGTTCACCGCGTCCCCCGTGGCGACATCGCCCCAGGTGGTGACCTCCTTGGTGTGCGGGATAAAGTTGATGCCGAATTCGCGCCCATCGACCTCGTTCACGGTCAGCGACGTGCCGTTCAGCGCAACCGATCCCTTGGGCGCGATGAACCGCGCCAGCGCTTCGGGGGCGCGCAGGGTGACGCGGGTGCTGTCACCCTCGTCCTCGACCCGCACCACTTCGGCCACGCCGTCGACATGTCCCGACACGATGTGTCCACCCAATTCGTCGCCCACGCGCAGCGCGCGTTCCAGGTTCACCCGGCGGCCCACACGCCAATCGCTGAGGTTGGTCTTTGACACGGTTTCGGCGCTGACCTGCACCTCGTACCAATCGGGCCCCAGCGCCACCACGGTCAGGCACACCCCGTCCGACGCGATCGACGCGCCCATGTCGATGCCGGACGTGTCATAGGCCGTGGCGATGCGCACCCGCAAATCACCTTCTTCGACCAGCTCCGAAATGGTGCCGACATCGGTGATGATCCCTGTGAACATGGCGCTCTCCTTCTCGCTTGCCCCGCGAGGTAGCGCCGCCGCCCCGGTTCTGCAAGCGCCGCGCGCCTAGTTGAAGTAGCGCTGGAACCCGTCGATCACCGCGGCAAGGCCGTCATCGCCGACATCCTTGTGCACCACCAGCCGCGTGGTGCCGGTGGCCCCGCTCATCCGCACGCCGTGCCGCGCCATGTGCGCGGGCAAGTCGGGCGTAACGCCGCCATCGGGCGTAAAAAAGATCATGTTGGTCGCCTGATCCACCGCGCCATAGGGCCGCAGCGCATCGCCGAGGGCCGCGGCGCGCTGATGATCCTCACCCAGCCGGCCCACGTTGTGCTCCAGCGCGTGCAGACCTGCGGCAGCCAGAATGCCCACTTGCCGCATGCCACCGCCCACCATCTTGCGCCAGCGCCGCGCGCGCCCGATCAGGTCCGCAGGCCCCAGCAGCACCGACCCCACAGGCGTGCCCAACCCCTTGGACAGGCAGACAGACACCGTGTCGAACATGTCGGCCAGCGCCCGTTCGGGACAGTTCAGGGCCGCCACCGCGTTGAAATAGCGCGCCCCGTCCAGATGCACCGCCAACCCTGCCGCCCGCGCCGCATCGACACTGTCGCCCAGCCGGGTCAGCGGCACCGCCTTGCCATTGTGAGTGTTTTCCAAAACCACAAGGCGGGTCATCGGCATGTGAAAGTCATCCGGTTTCACCGCGCCGGTGATGTCGCGTGGCTCCAGCGCGCCATCGGCGGCGACGGGCAAGGGATCAATCGCGATCCCGCCCAGCACCGCGGCATTCATCGCCTCGTAGGTGTGGATGTGATAGCCGCGCCCGGTCAGCACCTCTTCGCCGCGCGCGCAATGCGACAACAGGGCGAGAAAATTGCTCTGCGTGCCAGAGGTGACAAACAGCCCCGCCTCCTTGCCCAGCCGTTCGGCCAAGGTGGCTTCAAGCCGCACGACGGTGGGGTCATCGCCAAAGACGTCGTCGCCCACCTCAGCCGCGGCCATGGCGGCGCGCATGGCAGCGCAAGGTCGCGTGACCGTGTCGCTGCGCAGATCGGCGATGATGGGTGTGTCGGTATCGGGGGCGCTGGCGTACTGGGACATGGGCGCCACGTTACGCCCACCGCGCCCGGACGCAAGGTGCGCCGTGAAGGCGCACCCTACATTTCCAGTTTAAGGCTGTTCCTTGCCGTCGCCCGAGGGCAGGTTGAAGAAGCTGTCGGCATCGACCAGCGTGTCTTCTTCCTTGTCCTCGTCGTCATCCACGGCCAGCGAGAAGGTCTCGAGCCCCTCGATCGCGGTCGGGATCTTGGGCTCGGCCTCCATTTCGAGGCTCTGTTCCGTGCTCACCAGCTTGCGGCGCTCGTCATCGGACATGACCTCGCCTTCCTTGGCCTTCTTGGCGGCGGCCTTTTGCACGGCGGCGTCCAGTTCGGACTGCTTGGTCAAACCCAGGGCCACCGGATCGACCGGCTGGATGTTCGAGATGTTCCAGTGCGTGCGCTCGCGAATCGACTGGATCGTCGGTTTCGTCGTGCCCACCAGTTTCGAGATCTGCCCGTCGGTCAGTTCGGGGTGGAACTTGACCAGCCAGTAGATTGCCGCCGGGCGGTCCTGCCGCTTGGACAGCGGGGTGTAGCGCGGGCCGCGGCGCTTTTCCTCGCCCTGTGCTGCGGCGTTGAATTTCAGCGACAGCTTGTGCAGCGGATCCTTTTCGGCGGCGTCGATCTCTTCCTGCGTGAGCTGGTTGTTGGCAATGGGATCAAAGCCTTTGACCCCCGTGGCCACGTCGCCATCGGCGATGCCCTGCACTTCAAGCTCGTGCAGGTCCACGAAATCCGCGATCTGCTTGAAGCTGATCGTGGTGTTGTCCACCAGCCAGACGGCGGTGGCCTTGGCCATCAGCGGTTTTGCCATGTCATGCTCCTTTGCGCATATGTGTCCCGTCGCCTGAAAGGGCGTCCCGGGCGGTGCCGCGGGTGGGTTTCCGTTGTCGGGGAACTTCACGTGGATATAGTCGGGGCGGGGAAAAAAGGAAAGCCTTATGCGCGCACTCTTGATCTGGCTGGTTCTGGCGACGCCGCTGGCGGCGCAAAACGTGTCGGGGCAGTTCGATTACTACGTGGCCAGCCTGAGCTGGTCGCCGAACTGGTGCGCCTACGAAGGCGACGCGCGCGGGTCGGACCAGTGTGATGCGCGGCATGACCACGGCTGGATCCTGCACGGGCTCTGGCCGCAGCATCACCGCGGCTGGCCGGAATATTGCCGCACCGCCGAACGCCCGCCCAGCCGTTCGATGACCCGCGACATGGCCGATATTATGGGTACCTCGGGCCTTGCGTGGCACCAGTGGAAGAAACACGGCGTCTGCAGCGGGTTATCGGCGAGCGATTACTATGCCCTGTCGCGCGCGGCCTACGCCCGCATCACGCGGCCCGACGTCTTTCGCAGGCTCGAAGACCCGGTGCGCCTGCCCGCCTCAGTCGTCGAGGACGCGTTCCTGCAGGCCAACCCGGACATGGAGGCCGACGGCATCACCATCACCTGCCGCCAAGGATACATTCAGGAGGCGCGGATCTGCCTGTCGCGCGATCTGGACCCGATGCCGTGCGGGCGCGACGTGATCAAGGATTGCACGCTGGATCGTGCGCTGTTTGATCCGGTGCGCTGAGCGGATCGACCGGTTGCGCGGGTTGCAGCGTCAGGAGCCTCCGGCGGAGGTATTTCTGGCCAGAAGAAACCAGAACGCCCGCGCCACTCATCCTGTGAGCACCGCGGGCGAAAAGGGAAGCATCGGCTTCTCCTGGCACGGTCATCGGCTCCTCAGCCTGTACCGTGCCGCGAGCCTCGCGCATCGTGATAAACAAAAGATGAACCGGGCTTCTTCTGGCTGAAAATACCTCGGGGGGCCCGAAGGGCGGGGGCAGCGCCCCCTCGGCGGGTTGAGCATTAGCCCCCGGCAACCTCCAGCACGATCTTGCCAATATGCCCCGAGCTTTCCATGCGGGTATGTGCAGCAGCCGCTTCAGCCAGCGGAAAGGCGCTGTCCATCACCGGGGCGATCTTGCCCGTCGACAAGAGCGGCCAGACCTCGCGGCGCAAGTCATCTGCGATGCGCGCCTTGGCCAGATCGCTTTGCGGACGCAGGGTGCTGCCGGTCATGGTGAGGCGGCGGGTCATCAGCTGGGCAAAGTTCAACTCGGCCTTGGGCCCTTGCAGGAACGCGATCTGCACCAGCCGCCCGTCATCGGCCAGCGCCGCCAGGTTGCGCGCGATATACGGCCCACCGACCATGCAAAGGATCAGGTTGGCGCGGCCCGCCTCTTTCATCACGGCCCCGAAATCCTCGTCGCGGTAGTTGATGGCGCGTTCGGCCCCCAGCGACACGCAAGCGGCGCATTTGTCATCCGACCCGGCGGTGGCAAAGACGCGCGCGCCGAAATGGGCGGCGAGCTGGATCGCGGTGGTGCCGATGCCCGACGATCCGCCATGGACCAGAAACCGCTCACCCGCCTGCAGCCCGCCGCGCGTGAACACGTTGGACCAGACGGTGAAGTAGGTCTCGGGGAGGCAAGCGGCCTCCTTGAGGCTCAGGCCCTCAGGCACGGGCAGGCAGTGCGCCGCGGGCGTGGCGACATACTCGGCATAACCGCCACCCGGCAAGAGCGCGCAGACCGCGTCGCCGACCTGCCAATCGGTCACGCCTGCGCCGACCTCGACAACATGGCCAGACGCCTCCAGGCCCGGCAGGTCGGACGCGGTGGGCGGCGGGTTGTAAAGGCCCGCGCGCTGCAGCGCATCGGGGCGGTTCACCCCGGCCCAGGCCACCGCAATCACGACCTCGCCGTGGCCCGCACGCGGGCGCGGCCGCGTGACCGGCTGCAGCACCTCCGGCCCGCCGGGGGCATTGATTTCAACGGCGTTCATCGTGTCCAGCATGTGATCTGCTCCTTTGCGCGCACCGTAGCCCCAAACAAATGCAAAAAGGAACCGGGCGCATGGTGATCTTTGCCCTTGGCGTGAACATCGCGATCCTTGTGCCCGTGATCCTTGGGCTGGCGACGGGCGGCATGGACGATGCGTTTGGCCCGGCCAGCGATGCGCGGCGCATTCTGACCTGTGTCTACTGTGCCATCGCGGTGCTAAGCGTGGGGCTGATCGCGTTACATGTGGGCGCGCATCCTTGGGCGCTGCCGATGACGCTGGCGCTCTTTGCGGTGCAGATCACCTACAAACTTGGGACCGTCGCGGTGATCGGACTGGGCAGCCCGGTGGTCGTGACCAACCTCGGCGTGGTGGTGCTGCAGCTGGGCGTGATCGCGGCGCTGTGGTGGCGCGGGGCGCTGTCACTCGCCGGGTGAGGACCAGCTGCCCGGCATCTCGTCGCGGAAATTGCCCGACGGCGCGCGGATCCGCGACAGGATCGCGTTGGGACCGGCGGCGAGCGCGCTCAGCAGCTTGTTGTCGCGCACATGCGCCTTGGCCTTTTCGATCTGCATGACGTTGTCGATCCGCCGGTCGAGGAAATCCCACGTCGCCTGCCCGTCGAGGCTGTCATCGCCCAACCAATAGAGCACGGTGGCAGAATACACGCCCGACAGCGTTGCACGCTTGGTGTACCAGTTCACGTCATCGGACGTATCACCCAGTGCGGTCCAGATCGCATCCGCCGTACCCCAGATCAGACGCGCCCCGTCGCCTGCATACATCGGCAGCGCAAAAAGCGTGGTGCCCCGGCGCACAACCTCCTTGTCCTCGGCTGCCTCAAGCCGGAACCGCACCGCAGCGGCCACCTTGTCGCGGAAGCGTTCGGGCAGGTCTTCGCTTGTCAGCCGTTCGACCATCGCTGCATCGCCGCGCTGATGAAATGCAATCGCCAGATCGACCGCCCCGCGCGGGCACACCGCCCGGGCCAGCGCGCTGTCGATCTCGGTGTCGCGGACCGCGGCGCGAAAGCTGGCCTCGGACCAGCCGTCAAACGGCACATGCATCAGGATCGCCTCCAAAAGCGCGTCTTTGGTGCTGTCATATTCGGCCATGATGCGTGCTCCTTGGGCGGCGGCTGGGGTACTGGACAATGTAGGATCGCCTTGCTATACGGCCACCTCCTGCAAATCCTTGCAACTCTTATCTAGAAAGGTGGTGACAACCACATGCAGGTTAGCGTTCGCGACAACAATGTCGATCAGGCCCTCCGGGCTCTGAAAAAGAAGCTACAGCGCGAGGGTGTGTTTCGCGAAATGAAGCTCAAGCAGCATTTCGAAAAACCGTCCGAGAAAAAAGCGCGCGAAAAAGCTGAAGCGATCCGCCGTGCCCGGAAACTGGCGCGCAAGAAAGCACAGCGCGAAGGGTTGCTGTAACAGCACCGTTCAACAGAATTTCAAGAAGCCCCCGTCGCGCCCGCGCCGGGGGTTTTCTTTTGCCTAGCGCAGTGCGCTCAGGGCTTGTCCGCCACACCCATGTAGATGATCGCCCTTAGCGGCAGAGGGCCAAAGGTGAAATCGCCGCGCCGGTTGATCCCGCGCGGGCCAAGGCCGGTTTGCGCCCCCGGGGTCAGGCCCGCTTCGGTCATGGACCGGGTCAGCTCGCCCGGTTTGATGAACATCGCCGGGTCGTGCGTGCCCTTGGGCAACAGCTTCAGAATATCCTCGGCCACCGTGATCGTGGCGAGCCGCGCCAGCGGATTGCGGTTGATCGTGTCATAGGCAAAGGTTCCGCCGGGCCGCAGCACGCGCGCCACCTCGCGCATGACCTGATCCAGATCGGTGACATGTTCCAGCACGTCCACGCAAACCACGGCGTCGAACGACGCGTCCGCGTAGGGCAGCTCTTCGCCCACGCCCACGTCGTAACGGATGTCCTGACCCATTTGCGCGGCACGCGCGCGGGCGGCCTCGATGGCTTGGGCTGCGGGGTCGATGCCGGTGACTTGCGCGCCCCGCTCCACCAGCGCTTCGGCCATGAACCCGCCGGCACAGCCCAAATCGAGCACGTCCTTGCCGGCCCAGTCCACATGCCGGTCGAACCACCCAAGCCGCCCCGGCACGAGGTTTTTCAACGTCCTGACCCAGCGGATATCGTCGCTCCACCACTGGGCGGCGACGTCGTCATAGATCGTCAGATCGTTACGCATCACGGGGTTCATCGTAGGCGGATCCTTTCAGATGCGGCACGGCATAGGGCACGCGCGCCTTGTAGGCGTCAAACCGGTCGCCATAGCGGTCGGCAAAGCGGCGTTCTTTCAGCAAGGGTGCCAGCAGACAATAGGCGGTCAGCACCGCCGCGAGGAGCAGCTGGTCCGGCGTCCACAACGGCACGGTCCACAGCGTCAGCGCAAAGGACACGTAGATCGGCTGCCGGATCACGCGAAAGAGGCCTGTGACCGGCATGTCGGGAAAGACTGGTTTGACGTTCTGGGCCAGCGACATCCAGCCCAGCGCGCCCGATTGCACCTCGGCCCCTGCGTCATAGCTGGCCTTGATCAGCAGCAACCACGATGTCGCGTACAGCACGCAGATGATCCAGAACACGACCCCCTCGGCCTGCCACCAGATCACGCCCGACGGCGTCCACAGCAAAAACAGCAGCGCCAGTTGCACCGACGCGATGATCGCATAGCTCGTGGTGCCAAGCGTTCGGGCGTATTTATCAGGCGCGATGAGGCCCAGGAACCGGCCACCCCGCTTGGTCAGCAGGAAGGAATGCAACAGCGGGAACTGCAACACCAGCACCAGATTGGCGAGGTAGGACCACGGCGCGGGAACGCGGCCAAAGCTTTGGCTCATCCCGAAAAACATCGCCCAGATCATCGCGCCCACGGCCAACGCAAAGATCGCGTGGCACACGATCCCATAGGCAAAGGCCACGGTAATGCGCAGCTTGCCCGGGGGCGGGCGCAACGTGCCCAGAGCCAAGTTAAAAAGGCGGATCAGCGGTGTGTCGTTCTGTGACATGGGCAGGGATTTAGCGTGATCTGGCGGCGGTAAAGCGATCCGGGCGATGGGTCGCAGTCAGGACCGCAGGACGGCGAGGTCATCGGCAGTGACCTGCAACCGCACGCCCAACTGCCCGCTGCCGTGCAGCACGGGGCGCTTGCTCATGTGGATGTCGACGCTTTGGATTTCCGGATAGGCCGCGCAGGCGCGCACGATGCGGGTCATCAGCCATTCCTGCGTGTCATAGTGCCCGTCGCGCGCCAGCGCGTCGATCTGCGCCACCAGCGGGTCATAGTCGAACACGTGCTCCATGCCGTCGCCGGAGATGTGCACGTGGGCTGCATCCAGCCCCAGCGTTAGGTCCAGCAGGTGCACGTCCGGCACCACGTCATCCGGCCCATAGGTGCCCAGCGACACCGGCAGTTCCAGCCCGGTCAGTTCCACAAAAGCCATCATGTCAGTCGTCCCATTCGTCATCGCCATCGCGCGCGAGGCGCGCGAGCTCTTCGGTCATGCGCTTGGCATAGCGCCGGTTGCGGCGGCGCGCCTTGGCGGGCGTGGCGCGCCAGCCCTCGCGCTTGTCCTGCACCACGTCGTCGAGGTCATCGGCCTCTTCGATCTTGGCCGCGTCGTTCAGGTTCGTGCGTTTGGGCATCGGCCTATCCCCTTGGTGCCTTGCCGCGCCAGATCAGCGACTGACGGTTCAGCGCGGCGAGGTCCGCGCGCCCGTCGGCGATGTCACGTGCGAGGGTTGCAGCCGCTTCGGCCTGCGCATAGCTCAGATGTTTGTAGGCAGGCCGCTTGAGCGTGTCGTACCAGACCCCGCCGCAGACATGATCCAGCACGATCCGCTGGAAACAGTGATCCTCGCGCACGGGCCAGCGCACGTCACCGCCGCGCGCCATCGCGGGCAGCACCGTGCCGGTGAGGTGCTGGTAGGTGGCGACGGGGTCGTCGCTGGTGTCTGGAAACAGATCGGCTTGCATGGTGCCACGACATAGACGCCGCGCGCGGTGCCTCAACGTCCCGCGCTATTTTTGCGCAGTGAGGCTGTCAATGACGCCGGCAAAAGCGCGAGCGGCGTCCTGCCATGTGGGCAGGGTTGCGGCCTTGGCCCGGGCACGGTCGGTCAGTGCTGTGGCTGCAGCAGGATCGGTCAGCAGGCGGCGCAGGGCGGCGGCAAAGGCGTCCGCATCATCGGGCGGCACCAACATAGCCGCATCCCCCACCGTCTGCGCCACGGCACCGGCATCGCAGGTGACCACCGGCAGGCCAAAGAGCATCGCCTCGCTCAGCACCATGCCGTAGCCTTCGTAGCGGGTGGCGAGCGCAAAGATCGTGGCGGCGTTCATCATGTCGGTCAGGGCGTCGGGCCCGACCTCGCCCGCAAAGGCAACGCGACCTTGCAGGTCGCGATCCTCGACCTGGGCCCGCAATTGCGCGGCATAGTCCGGGTCATGCGCCTTGCCCGCGATCTGCGCCTGCCACGGCAGGTCCGCAAGCTGCGCCAACGCGTCGATCAGCACGTCATGCCCCTTGCGCGGGGCGAGCAGACCCACCGACAGGATCAGCGGCGGGTCCACCGGCGCCCGCGCCACGCGGGGCCGGTCAAACCCGGGCGGCACGCAGGTGATGCGCGCTGGGTCCGCGCCGAAATCGGCGGCCAGCACGCGCGCGGTCTCGGGGCTGGGCACAATCACGTGAGCGGCATGGCGCAGCGCCGCGGCCTCGTTCTGCCTGAGGAACGCGGCGCGGGCGGCGCCGATCCCGGTTTCCAGCCCCAGCGGATGGTGGATCATCGCGATCACCGGCGCCTGCACCTGCGCCAGACCCTCAGGATCAATCGCGCCAAAGACCAGACCGTCGAGGATAATGGGCGTGCCCGCAGGCACCGCGCTCAAGGCGCGCAAGCAAAGGGCCATCTCGGTGTCGGTCGGGTCGGGAAAGCCCGCGGGCAGTTGCAGGTGCTGCGTCGCGCAGCCCATCGCGTTCAGCGCATCCAGCACCCGCGCCTCGTAGATGAACCCGCCGGTGCGGCGGTCCTTGTCACCCGGAATGGCAAAGACGGCCCGAAACGTTTCATCCATCATGTCACTTGCTCGCTGGCATAGACCCGCAGCACCGCGCGTTCGATGGCAGCGACGGCGGCGTAAGCGGCGCTGGCCACGACGGCCAGCACTACGACACAGGACCACAGCATGTTGTAATTCGACGTGCTCGCCGTGGTGGCCATCAGCACGCCGATCCCCTTGCCCGTGGCCAACCACTCCACCGTGGTCACCGCCAGCAATGCCGCCGGGATCGCCATGCGGGCCGAGGCAAAGAACGCAGGCCACATCGCGGGCAGTTGCGCGCCGCGCAGGATGCGCCAGCGCCCGGCGCCGTAGCTGCGAAACACGTCCACCACCTGCCCCGGCGTCTGCCGCAGGCCCTGCCCGCACGCGACCAGCGTGGGAAAGAAGATCATCACCGCAACCACCACCGTCGTTCCAATCACCCCGCGCCCGAACGCCAGAACCAGCAGCGGTGCCGTGGTGATGATCGGCACCGCGCGCAGGGCGATGGCCACGGGCAACGTGACCTGCGCCAACCCCGGTGACAGCACCAACCCTGCGGCCAGCGCAGCACCTAGGCCCAGACCAGCAAGGTAGCCGGGCAGCGCGTAGGCCAGCGTCTCGCCCAGAGCCGCCAGCAGCGTGGCGCGGGCGTCGGCTTGGCCGAGGAACGCCAGCACATCGCCGGGCCGCTTGGCGAAAAAGCGATTGAGGTCAAAGGCCTCCATCCCCCCCTGCCACAGCGCCAGCACCACCAGCGTCACCGCGACCAGCCCAAGCACCTGCCGTCCCCACGCCCGCCGCCCCTGCCCCGAGGGCGCCGACAGCAGGATCACCGGCGCATGCCCCACCAGCCGCCGCGCCAGCGCGCCCAGCAGGCCATAGCCCGCCATCGCGATCCCCGCAGACAGCACCGCAAGGGTCCAGGTCGCGTCGGTGTCCAGCCCCCGCATCGCCCGCAGCGTCAGCACGCCAAGGCCCCGTTCGGCCCCGGTGAACTCGCCCACCATGGCCCCCAGAAACGCCGCAGGCGCGCTGATCTGAAGGCCGACAAACAGGTACGGCACGCTCGCCCGCGCCCGCACGTACCACAGCGTCGACAGCCGCCCCCGGCCATAAAGCGTCATGATGTCTGTCCAGGTCTGCGACACCGCGCGCAGCCCCACCAGCAGCGCCAGCAGCGTGGTGTAATAGACCGCCAGCGCCCCCAGCATCACCTGCGGCCCTGTGCCGGGGCCATAAAGCACGCGCAGGATCGGGCCGCTGGCAATCAGCGGGATGCAAAACACCAGCAGCGCCAGTGCCCCAAGCAGCCGTTCGCTGCGCGGCACGGTGATCATGACGGTGGCAAGGAGTGCTGCCGCCAGATTGCCCCAGACAAACCCCCACAGCGCGTTGCGCGTCGTCTCGACACTCGCGCGCAGGTACAGCCCCGCGTTCTCGGCCAGATGTGCGGCGATGTCCGAGGGACCGGCAAACAGCACACTGCCCGGAACGGCGCGCGCGCCCGCTTCCCACACGGCCAGCAGCGCTGCGGCCCAGAGCAGCCCGCGCCTGGTCATGTGGTGCCCTCAAGTGCGGCGTACACGTCTTGGCAGAGCATGCGGAAGGTGGCGCTGTCGGTGTCCGCGCGGTCCAGATCGACGGCGATATCCGCCACCACGCGCGCAGGTCGCGGCGACAGGACCAGCACGCGGTCCGACAGCTGCACTGCCTCTTCGACCGAGTGGGTGACCAGCAGCACCGTGGCCCCCCGATCGCGCCAGAGCGGGGGCAGTTCGAAATTCAGCCGCCGCCGGGTCATCGCGTCCACCGCGCCAAAGGGTTCATCGAGCAGCAGAACCTCGGGTTCCGAGATCAGGCTGCGCGCAATCGCGGTGCGCTGGCGCATACCGCCCGACAGCTCTGCCGGACGGTGATCGCCGAACCCGGCAAGACCCACGAGGTCGATCAGGTGATCCACCTGCGCCGCAGGCTTGCGCGCCAGTTCGGCCCCCAGCGCGATGTTGGCCCGTACCGTCCGCCACGGCAGCAGCGACGGATCCTGAAACGCCATGGCCAGCGCGCCGCGCGCGGCGGCCTGCGCGGGTGTCTCGGCCCCCAGATGCACCGCGCCGCCACTGGGCTCTTCCAGCCCTGCCACCATCCGCAGCACCGTGGATTTGCCACAGCCTGATGGCCCGACCAGCGCGGTGGTTTGCCCTGCGGCAAAACTCACATCAAATGGATCGACCGCTGCGACGTCGCCAAAGCACTTGGCCAGCGCGTCGCAGCGGATTTCGGGGCCTTGCACGGGGGTTGTCAGCCGTGCACTTCGTCCAACAGGGAGCGGTCCCAGAGGTCCGCGCTCACATCCTGACCCAGCAGCGCCAGCGTTTCTATATTGGCGGCGACCGTGTCGTCGGTGAACCAGCCAAAGCCGCGATCCGCCGTCAGATCGGTGAACATCAGCGGCACCTGCCGCGCGGCCTGCAGCTTTTGCGTTTCCAGATCGAGGCCCGCATCGGGGAACATCTCGACCGACAGGCCGGCGGCCGCATCGGTATCGGCGAGATAGTCGTTCCAGCCCATCACCTCGCCTTTCAACAGCGCCACAAGATCCGCGCGGCGGTTGGCCAGCGCATCCTCGGTCGCGATGTAGGTCTGCGAATGCAGGGCATAGCCGTGATCGGCCATCAGCATCGTGGTGTTGTCCACGCCCTGCACCGTCATCGCCACCGGCAGATCGGTTTCCCAGCACAGCAGGCAATCCACCTGCCCCGACACCAGCGGCGCGGGGTCATACTGCGTCGGCACAATCTCGATCCCGTTGATGTCCACGCCGTTGAGCGTGCACAGCGCCTGCAGCACGGGCGTGTTGGCGACGGCCATGCCGATCTTTTTCCCGACAAGGTCGGCCGGCGTGTTCACCGGGTTCGCGGCCAGCGACGCGATGGCAAAGGGGTTTTTCTGCATCGCCACGGCGATGATCTTGAACGGTGCGCCTTGGGCCACGGCGGCGGCGGTGTAGTCGGCAGCCGAGATGCCGACGAGGGCCGCGCCCGACACCACGGGCGGTTCGACCGGCGCGTTGGGGCCACCCTGGGCCAGTGACACGTCAAGGCCAAGGTCGGACCAGTAGCCTTTGTTTTGGGCGATGTAGCTGCCGCCGAACTGCACCGAATGCAGCCACGACAGCTGAAAGTTCACCGCCGTGGCGGCACTGGCGAAAGTAGGCACGCCCGCGGCGGTGGCAGCGGCGGCACTGGTTTGCAGGAAAAAGCGGCGGGTCAAATGGGCGGGCATGGTCATGGCGTATCTGGATACCTTCTGGTTGCGACGGGTTTGGACAAGCTTTTGAGAAAAAGCAGGAAAAATGCCGGAGTGACAGATATGAGCAACACGATACCGTAAGCGATGCCTGTGGCAATGCCCGCGCTGGTTGGGGCGGAAATGAGCGGAAATAATGCAGCAGCCGCCCCCTCGCGCCAGCCCCAGCCACCGACGGACAGCGGAATCAGCATCGCCGACAGCGCCAGCGGGATCAACGTCGCCAATGCCGCGGGCGGGATCGCGGTGCCGGTGGCACGGGCGCAAGCATAGAAGGCGAGCGTGAGGCAGGCGGTGGTGATCGCGCCGTGGATCAGGATCATCGTGTGACGCAGCAGCGGCGCGCAGGCCCGCAGGAACCGCGCGGTGGCGTGGGTACCGCGGGCGGCGATCATTGTGCCAATTGCGAGGGCGGTGAGGACGCCCAGAACCAGCCAGCCCAGCCCGCCCCACGCGATGCCACCGGGGATCAGCACCGCCCCGGCAAAGCCCACGAACATCAGCGCGCACATCGCCACCTGCCCCAGCAGCCGTTCGGCCATCACCGACTGCGCCGCCGCCGTCAGGTCGGCGGCATGGCGTGTGCGCACGGCGCGCGACACGTCTCCGGCCACGCCGCCGGGCAGCACGGTGTTCACCAACTGGCCGAGGTAGTATTCGCGCACCGCCGCCCCGTACCCGATCTCGATCCCAAAGTCGCGCGCGGTGATTTGCCAGCGGTGCGCCATGGCAAGCGTCGCCGCGGTCACCAGCGCCACCGACAGCGCGATCCACCCCGCATCGAACCCGCGCAGCCGGTCCCAGACCTGAGCGGCATCCGACCACCACAGCACGAGCCCGAGGCAGGCCAGCGACACCGGTAGCTTGACCCAGACCGACCTCATTGCCCCAACCGTCCCGACACGCGGTCATGCGTGAACGCGGTCAGGAAATCGTTGCGAAACGTCTCCATCCGGCGCACGGGGGCGCCGGGCGCCGGGATCAGCCCGTCGGTCCAGCCCCACGTGTCGATCCGCGCCAGCAGGTCCGGCGGGCCGATCATGTGCACGGCGACGTCCCGATTGTCACTGCCCGCGACAAACCCTGCGGATTGGTGGTCGCCCGCCACGATCACCAGCGGTGCGTCCGGCCCCATCCGGGCCACATGTTCGAACGTCACCCGCAGCGCATAATCCACCGCGCGGCGATAGGCGTCACGCACGTCATCGCGGTTGCGCCACAGCTTTTTCGGCTCAGGCCCGCGCGTAGCCATGTCGTTGAACACGGTGCCGTCGCCCACGTCTTCCCACGGGATCACGTCGGCGATGGGTGTCCACGGCGCGTGGGACGAGATCAGCGCAACCTGGATGAAATCCGGGCGCGGGTCGGGCGGCAGCAGGTCGCGGTAGCGGGCCAGCGTGAACTGGTCGGGCATCGTGACCCAGCGGAAGCGGTCGCCCTGATACCCCATGTCCGCAGCGGGGATCACCACGTCAAAGCCCATCACCAGCGCTTCGGGCCAGCCCACGGTGATCGCGGGCATGATCGCGGCGGTGCGGTAGCCTGCATCTTGCGCAAAGTGAAAGAGCCACTTGTGTCCGCTCGCCAGCATCGCGTTGTAGCGCCCGTTGTCCGAGGTCCAGAGGCCACTGGCCAGCGCGCCGTGCGCCAGCCAGCTTTGCCCGCCGGCGGTGTGCGAGGTCAGCCAGCCCGAGCGCATCGCGCGGCCCGAGGGGGCGATGGCGTCCTGCGCGGCGGTCAGCGTGGCCAGATGCGTGGGCGCGTAAAGCGGGTTGTCGAAACTGGCGCGGCCATAGCTTTCGATCCAGATCAGCACCACGTCGCGCCCTTCGAGGGCGTCGAGCCAGCCGGTGGCATCGGCAAAAGGGTCACTTTCGGCCTCGCGGGCAAAGACGATCAGGTCGGCGGCGGTGGCCTGCATCTCGATCCCGCGTTTGAGGGTGTGGCGCGTGCTCCACGCCGTGCCGGGCGGGCTGCGGTCAAAGCGCCAATATTCGAGGTGATGGCCCACATCCGCCGCGGCCCACCCGGCGCAGATCAGCGCGGTGGCCCCGGCGGTGATGCGCCACGGGCGGCGCGGGGCGAGCGCACCCCAGACCAGCAGCCCGCGCCAGAAGGCATAGAATAGCCCCGCGACCAGCGCGAGGGTGGCAAGGCTCGCCAGTACCGTCAGGACCAAACCGATGCTGTCGTGAAGAATGCGCAGACCCGCGCCGATCAGGAACGTGTCGAGGATCGGGTTGAAGGTGCGGTTGAACGCGGAAAACATCGCGTAGTCCGCCACCTTGATCACCACCACAACCACCAAGAGCAGCGACAGGACCGCGGCCAGCACCCGCTGCCGCCCCACGGCAAGCATCACCAGCAGAAGCACGGGCAGTTCCAGCGGCCAGCGGTTCAGCGCGCTCCACTTCATCGTGCCGGGGTGATTGGGCAGCACGAGGGCTGCAAAGATCAGCGCCGCCGCAGCGGCCAGCCACAGGGCTTGTTTCAGGCGGGACGCTGGGTCAGCCACAGGATGTCGATCAGAAAGGACCACGCCAAAAGCACCACCGCGACCGCAGTCACGGACGCCACGAGCGGCGTCGGGGTCAGCGGAAAGGCCAGCAGGATTAGCGCGCTCACCTGCACCACGCAGATCGCCTTGCGCCGAAAGGCTTGGGGCAAGGGGGCCTGCAGCGCGGGCCAGATCATCGCAGCGGCAACAAACGCGTAACGCATGCCCCCCAGTAGCAGGATTTCGGGCCCGGTGGTACCGCTGGTCCAGAGCCACAGCGCCAGCATGGCGGCAAGGCCCGCGTCCACCTCCATGTCAAAGCGCGCGCCAAAGTCGGACACCAGCCGGGCGCGCCGCGCCAGCCAGCCGTCCACGCCATCCAGCGCAAAGGCCACGGTCGCCACAGCAAAGACCAGCCAGCCCGACACGTCCATGGCAGCGACGGCGCCTGCGAGAAACGCGACCATGCCTGCGCGCGCCAGCGTGACGGCGTTGCAGGCCCCCAGCACGGCATGCGGATAGCCTGCCGCGATGCCTTGAGCGGTCAACACGGTGATCGCGGCAAAGACCGGCAGCGCCACCATTGCCGTGCCGAGCAATGCCACGGAAGCCACAGCCAGAACCGCACCAAAGACCAGCGCCAGCGCCAAGAGGCGGGGCAGCGGGCCTTGGACCGGTTCGATATGGGCAAGTGCAGCTTTGAGCATCGGTGTTTCCCCGTGATCCCGGTCAGTTAGCGCCAAATGCGGCGTCGCACAGCAGGCTAACCCGGCAGCGCGGAAAAATATTCAGCCGGTCACGGAACTGTGACCGACGCCACCAGCGCCCGGTGGTCCGACGCACGGATCATCTCGGCGCCTGCGAGCACTTGCATTTCGCGGACCGTGCCAGCATCGGTCAGGATGCGGTCGAGCGGCAGGATGGGCCGCGTGCTGGGGAAACCGGCGCGGGCAGGGCCGCGCAGCGCTGTGCCCACCAGCCACCGCGACAGCATCGCACCGCCCCAGGGGCGCCATTCGTTCAGATCGCCCAGCAGGATGGTCTGCATCGCGGGGCGGCGGCGCAGGTACTGGCCAAGGATGCGCATCTGCACGATGCGCAGCGGCTGGCTGAGCGACAGGTGGGTCGAGATCAGGCGTAGCGGGTTGTTTTCGTGTTCCACCTCGATGCTGACCGCGCCCCGGTGACAATGACCCGGCAGGTCGATGGTGTCGGCGTGGCTGCGAGTGAGCGTGGGCGCCAGAAACAGGATGGTGCCCAGAAACCCGTCACTTTCCGGCCCCCAGCGCAGAGCGGCATCATGGGCATAGTCCAGACCCGTGGCCCGCGCGATGCGGTCGACATCAAGGATGCGGGCGTGCGGCGGGCAATCGCCATCGGCCTCTTGCAAGGCCAGAACGTGCAGGTCGCGCGGCGCCAGATCGGCTTCGATCACCCGCGCGATGCGGTCGGGATCGACCACGCCATCGGTGCCGCGCGCGCGGTGCACGTTCCATGTCGCGCAGCGCAGATGCCTGTCGTGCATGGTGTGCCTGCCTTTCCGCCCTATATCTTCAATAGAATTAGATCACCCCCGCCGCAGGGCGACCCGCGCCCTGCCCCGTTCAGGAGCCAGCCATGACCAAACCATTTCTTGCCGCCACAGCCTTTGCCGCCCTTGCCACGCCGAGCTTCGCCGACATGGCGCGCTATGACCTCGATCCGTCGCACACGGCGGTCTATTTCACCGTGACCCATATCGGGTATTCCCGGACACTGGGTATTTTCACCGATCTGGAAGGCGGGTTTTCCTATGACGTGGACAATCGCGAACTGGGGCCGGTGGCGGTGAGTATCGACGCGGCTTCGGTCAACACGTTCAACAACGCCCGCGACAAACACGTGAAGAACCGCGATTTCCTGCACGTGTCGCAGCACCCCGAGATCACCTTTGTCGCCAATGGCGGTACCGCCAAGGGCGCGGATCGTGGCACGGTGACGGGCGATCTGACCATCCTGGGTGTGACCCAGCCGGTGACGCTGGACGTGACGCTGAACAAGGTCGCGGACTATCCATTTGGCCACAAACGCGAGACGCTGGGCCTGTCGATGAGCACCACGATCAAGCGCAGCGATTTCGGGATGATGTACGCGGTGGACAACGGTCTGGTGGGCGACGAGGTGACCATCAACATCGAGACCGAAGCCATCAAGGCCGAGTGATACCCGCATAAGTTGTCAGCTGACAATCGAGATTTGCGTTTGGAATCAAGGGGCCTTTTGCGCCGTTAAGAAAGCGTTCAGAACATCATGCAATCGGCGCCGGGCGGAAGGGCCGCGGCGCCTTCGGGCAGGGTCGGCGTGTAGTCAAAGGTCACGATCTGCGCGCCGCCATCGAACGCGATGAACAGCTGGTTCGACCCGGGCCGGATGGCAATCCCTTCGGGGTCGGTGCCGTATTCGTAAAGGCTCACCTGCCCCAGCAGGTCACCGTCTTCGGAAAACTCGTACAGGCTGTTGGTACCTTCCCAGTCGTCGACGATCAGCATGTGGCCGGTGCGCGGGTCGATGGCGATGCCTTGGGCCTCGGTCAGGGGCGGTTGCAGGTCCATGGTGTCGATCTGGGTTTTGATCTCGCCCGTGGCGGTGAACCATGTCAGACGTTCGGGGTCATCTTCGACCGTGACGATGTCGCCGTTGGCAGCAATGGCGATGCCTTCGGTGTCGGCAAAGCCGCCTGCGAGCGTGAAGGGCGGCTCGAGTGGTTCGCCCGCTTTGGTCAAGCGCTGCAGCTTTCCAAAGCCGTCACCGACGATGATGTGTTCGCCTTCGATAGCAATCGCCTTGATCCGGTAAAGATCACTGCGCACGCGGCGCAATTCGTCGCCCTGCAGCGTGACGAGGATCGCCTCGGGCCCTTCGTTCGCGATCCAGAGGCCACAAAAGGTCGGGTCATAGTCGAGGCTGGCAGGGCGGTTCAGCGCGTAGCGCCCGGTTTCCACCAGTTCGAGCGCTGTGGCGGGCGTGGCGAACAGCAGGGCGCAAAGGCATAGTCGCATGGGTCACCTCAGGAGGTCTGACCCTACTTGAGGTGAGGCGGTTTTGCCTGCCGTCAATGGCGGCGCGTCAATCGCCGGAGTGCAGGCGGGCGCGCAGGTCGGTTTTCAGCACCTTGCCGTAGTTGTTCTTGGGCAGGTCGGGGACGTGGACATAATCCTTGGGCCGTTTGAACCGGGCGATCTGGTCGAGGCACAGCGCATCAAGGGCGGCGGGGTCGGCGTCGCCCACGACAAAGGCCACGACCTCTTCGCCCCAATCGGGATGCGGGCGGCCGACGACCGCGACCTCGTGGACTTGGTCGTGGGTCAAGAGCACCTCTTCGACCTCGCGCGGGTACACGTTCGAGCCGCCCGATATGATCATGTCCTTGGACCGGTCCTGCATCGTGACGTATCCGTCTGCATCCATCGCGCCCATGTCGCCGGTCCAGAGCCAGCCGTCACGGATCGTGTCGGCGGTGGCGGCGTCTTTGCGCCAGTAGCCTTTCATGACCGTGGCGCCGCGCACCGCGATCTCGCCCGTTTCACCTGGGGGCAATTCGGTGCCATCCTCGCCGAGGATACGCACCAGTACGGCGCTTTGCGCGGTGCCGACGGAATTCATCCGCGCGCGCCAGTTCGGGTGGTCGCGGTCGGCGACAGTGTCGCGCGGCAGGGCGGTAATGCCCATGGGGCATTCGCCCTGGCCGTAGACCTGCACAAAGCGCGGGCCCATGGTGGCGACCGCGTCGAGAATGTCGGCCTCGTACATCGGGCCGCCAGCATAGGTTATGGTGCGCAGCCCTTCGCCCGTCTGGCCTGCGGCCTTGGCATGATCGACCAGACGGCGGACCATGGTGGGGGCGGCAAACATCGAGATGTTGCCGACGGTTTGGCCGAGCGAAAGGATTTCGGCGGGATCGAACCCGGCGCTGTCCGGCACCACGTGGCGCGCGCCGCGCATCACGTGCATGAAGTTGTAGATGCCCGCGCCATGCGACATCGGCGCGGCATAGAGGATCGCGTCGGTTGGATGCACGTCATCCACGTCGATGAAATAACACTGCGCCATTGCCGCGATGTTGCCGCAGGTGATCATCACGCCCTTGGGCTTGCCCGTGGTGCCGGAGGTGTAAAACAGCCACGCCATGTCATCGGTGTCGAGCGTGGCGGGCCGGGACATGGGATCGTGCGCCAGCAGTGCTTTCCAGTCGGCGTCATCCACTTGGGTCGCTGCGCGGGCGAGATCCGGGGCGAGGGTTGCATCGCTGAGGGTCAGGGCGGCGTCGGCGTTGTCGATAATCCAGTCAGCCTCGCGCGGGTGCAGCTTGGCGTTGATCGGCACGGCGGCGGCCCCGGCAAACCAGATGCCGTAGAGCGCGATCAGGTATTCGACGCGGTTGCCCATGAACACGGCCACCCGGTCGCCGCGTCCGATGCCGCGGGCGGTGAGACCCGCGCCAAGGCTGGCGGCCTGCGCGCGAAAGCGGGCGTAATCGGCAACGGGCGTTGCACCCGTGAACAGCGCGTCGCGCGTGCCATGGCGCAGGGCGGTGCGGTGCAGCCACTCTGCCGGGTTCATGATCGCGCCCTTTTGTGCATCCTGTCCCCCCCTGTTGCGACGGGGGCAGAGTACCTCAGGCGTTGCGACCCGCAAGCCGTCCGAACACGGCACCCGAGGTCAGGCCCGAGCCGCCCGGATAGCCACCCAGGAACACGCCACCGACCAGCTCGCCACAGGCAAAGAGGCCGGGGATCGGCGCGCCTGCGTCGTCCAGCACCGCGCCGGTGTCCGAGATCTTGAGCCCGCCATAGGTGAACGTGATGCCCCCCGTCACCGGGTAGGCGCGGAACGGGGCGGTGTCGAGTTTCTGCGCCCAGTTGGATTTCGCGGGGGTGAGGCCGCTGGTGCCCTTGCCATCCTTGATCGTGGGATCGAACGGGGTGGCGTCGTCCACGGCGGCGTTGAAGGCCGCGAGGGTCGCGAGGGCGGAAGCGCCGTCCAGCCCCTCGCATTGCAGCACGAGGTCGTCGAGCGTGTCCGCCTCGACATAGGACGCGTCGTGGAACCGGTATTCGGCATATAGCAGATCGGCGGTCTTGGCGTCAAAGATCTGCCACGCCTTGTGGCCCGGCTGGCGCAGCACGGCGGCGCCGAACTGGGCGTAGGTGTAGTTGCGGAAATCGTAGCCTTCGTCGACGAAGCGCTGGCCGTCGGCGTTCAGCATCACACCGAGGAAGTAGCTGATCTTGCGATAATTCTTGCGCTCGCCATGGGGCAGACCGAGGTTGGCGTAGGGTTTCATGTAGAGGTCCATGGGCGTGGCGTGACAGCCGGTCATGCGGCCATAACGCTGCGCGCCCACTGCCCAGGCTGCGCGCAGCCCGTCGCCGCGGTTCATGGGCGTGCCGCGCGTGCGGGCGTGGGCCCACTCGGCGCCCATGATGTCCGCGCGCATGTCTTCGTTCGCCTCGAACCCGCCGCAGGCGAGGATGGTGGAGGTGGCCGTGATCTCTTCGCCCGTGTCGAGGCGCAAGCCGGTGACCCGGTCGCCGTCGGTGATCAGGTCGGCGAGACCCGCGCCATAGCGGATGTCGCCGCCGAGGCGCTGGTAGGCGGCCAGTTCCATGTCGAAAAGGCCGACCCCTTCGTTTTCCGCGGCCAGTGTGAGGCCGCCCCAGAAGATCAGCTTGCCGTCTTTCTCAAAGCTTTGGCGGGCATAGATTGGCTCGTAGGTGACGCCGTGACCGGCGAGCCAGCGCACGGCGTCATAGCTGTCATCCACCAGGGTGCGCTGTTCGGGCGTGAGGTCTTCGCCATCGTTGAAACCGCGCAGGTCGTCGGCGAATTTCTGGGCAGTGTAGCTGCCGAAATCCGAGATCGCGACGCGGGGGTCATCGGGTGTGGCCAGAAGCGGGAGGAGGTCGTCGCTGCGAACGTAGGCAAAGCGCATGGCCCCTGCGGTGTACTTGGTATTGCCGCCTGCCAGATCGGCGCTGGCCTTTTCCACGATCAGGGTGCGCTTGCCCGCCTCGCAGGCGGCGATGCCCGCGGCCAGCCCTGCGTTGCCCGACCCGACGATGACGACATCCCAGTGCATGATTTGGCTCCTCTTTGGCTTTGTATCCGCGTGTATACAATTTTGAGCGGCGGCGCAATGCGCTGTGGGTTTGCGGGGGTCAGGGGGTGGCGTGCGCTTCGGGGTTGATCATGTGGATCGGCGCGCCCGCGGCAAAGGCGGCGACTTGTTCGAAGATGTCGGTGAACTGCACGTTCAATTCGTCTTCGGTGACAAAGCCGATATGCGGCGTGGCGGTGACGCGGGGATGCGTGGCCAGCGGGTCGCCCGCGCACGTGATCGGTTCGTTGTCAAAGACGTCGAGTGCGGCCAGGCCGGGGCGGCCTGCGTTGAGGGCGCCCTTGAGCGCGCCCGCCGCGATCAGCCCCGCGCGAGAGGTGTTGACCAGCAGCGCATCGGGGCGCATCTGCGCCAGATCGGCGGCGGTGATCACGCCGCGGGTTTCCGGTTTCAGGCGCACGTGGATCGACACGACATCGCAGGTGCCAAAGAAATCCGCGCGGCTGTCGGCGACGGTCTGGCCATCGGCTGTTGCGCGGGCGCGGCCGTCTTCGGACCCCCACCAGATCACCTCCATCCCGAAGGCGCGGGCGTAGCCCGCCACCAGCTTGGCGATACGGCCATAGCCATAGAGGCCGAGGCGGCGGCCGTGCAGCGTCTTGCCCATGCCGATCTGCCAGTCGCCGGCCTGCAGGCTGGCCATCTGCTGTGGGATCTGGCGCATGGCCGCGAGGATAAGGGCAAAGCTGTGTTCCGCGGCTGCGTGCGGCGGTGCGCCCCCGCCCATGCGCGAGCACAGCAGCACGCCGTGCGCGGTGCAGGCGTCCACGTCCACATGCGGATAGACCGAGCGTTGCGAGATCAGGCGCAGGTTCGGCAGTTGCGCGAGCAGGTCCGCCGTGATCGCGGTGCGTTCGCGAAACAGCGTAATGGCGTCGAAGGGGCGTAGTCGGGCGGCAAGCCGGTCGATGTCGGGTTCGTGGTCGGTAAAGACGGTGACATCGTGGCCGTCCAGATGCGCAAAGCACGGCAGGTGGCGCAGCGTGTCGAACCAGTCGTCGAGCACCGCAACCTTCATGCGCCGTCCCAGACATGGGCGGGCACGAACACGCGGCCTTCGGCCAGTTTGCGGCAGGTGCGGACGATGCCGCTGGATTTGTGGGTGAACCCGGTGGCGTCGAGGGCGTAATCCACGATCACATCCATCAGGCCCATTGGATGGGAGAGGTACAGGGTCAGCGGCGGCGTGCCCTGCACCGTCATCATGCCGTCGGCCACGGTGCCCGGGGTCAGCGCGCAGGAGGCGAGGCATTGGCTGCCCGTCACGGCGAGCGTCGGGTGCGTGGTCCACGGCATGAAATAGCGGGTGAGGATCGTGTTGGGCGCGTCTGCTGGGGCCACAAGGCCGAACTTGGGTGTGACCGATTTGGTGCAGTCGCCCATGCCCATAAGCGCGCCCGCCTTGATCCGGATCGCCTCCATTCGGGCAAAGAAATCGCGGTTGGCGTCGAGATCCTCGACGCTTTCGGTGCAGGTCAGGCCGAAATCGGCGGCGCGGGCGATGACCATGGGCATGGCGACATCCATGCAGGTGACCGCGACCCCGTCGATGGTGTCGATCAGGTTGCCGGTGGGCAGGAAGGCGCCGGTGCCGGACCCCGCAACCTCAAGGAAGTTGAGGCCAACGGGGGCGGCGGTGCCCGGCACGCCGTCGATGGTGGCTGTGCCGTCATAGGTCAGCGTGCCGCCCGGCGTGGCGATGTCGGCGCTGACCTTGGCGCCGGTGTTGACGGCGCGGATGTTGACGCGGGTGGTGTCGCCGATGGGTGAAACCAGCCCCAGTTCGATCGCCGCCGATCCGACCCCGGCGAGGATGTTGCCGCAGGTCGGTTTGAAATCGACAAGCCCGTCGAGCACGCTGACCTGGGCAAAGAAGTAATCGACATCGGCCCAGTCGTCGTCGGATGCGGACAGGATCGCAACCTTGGTCGTGACCGCGTTGCCGCCGCCGATGCCGTCGATGTTGAGCGGGTGGCCCGAGCCGAGGGCGGCCACCAGAACAGCAGCCAGCCTGTCGCGGTCGGCGGGCAGGTCGGCGGCGTTGAAATACGGCCCGCGGGACGACCCGCCGCGCATGAGGACGTAGGGAATTCCGGTTTGTGTCATGGTCTTTATCCCAGCGGCCAGGGCAGTGTCGTGTATTCCTGCAGCAGCCCCGGCGGGAAGTCGCGGCCCAAGAGCCACGCCATGAACATCATGAAGGCGAGCCCCGCGGCGGTGTAGGCGGCGGCAAAGGGCGTGGTCTGGCCCGCACGGATGCGCATGAAGCTGAAGAGGAACAGCGCCAGCGCGATGATGAAGCCCGTGAGTGCTGTCAGCGCCAGCAGGCCCGCAAACCACGCCAGCGTTTGCCAGAGGCCATAGGTGTTGCCCTCATCCTCGGCCTCGCGGTCGGCAAAAAGCGGATCGGTTTCGGGGCGCAGCATCATCTGCACCAACAGGATCAGCGCGCCGGTGATCGTGACGCAGGCGATGAAGAACGGGAAGACACGGTCGTTGGAGGCGTAGTCGGGGATCAATCCTGCGTTGACCAGCGCAAAGCCCACGTAGCCGATCACTGCCAGCAGGAACAGAAGCGGCGCGCGTTTGCCACCCGCGGCGACGTCGCCTTCGGCGCGGATGTTCTTGGACTGGCGCAGGCCCACGACGATCGACACCAGCGTGATGATCAGCAGGATAATCACGATGGGCGACGCGACATAGGCCATGCCGGCCTCGAACCCGTCGCGAAAGCGGATGCCAGCGATCTGGTTGGCGTTGTTGGAATAGTTTTCAACGGGGTTCGACAGCACGAACCCGATCAGGAACGCGGGCCGCGACCAGTCGAAGCGGCGCATCAGGATGCCGAGAAACCCGATGGCGAACAGCGCCACGAGGTCCATCAGGTTCTGGCCCGACTGGAACGCGGCGAACGAGATGATCATGAAGATGAACGGCGCCAGCAGGGCAAAGCGGATGTTCGTAAGCTTGGCGATGCCGCCCGAGGCGACGATGCACAGCACGGTGCCGATCACGTTTGCCAGCGCCAGCAGCCAGACGATGGAGTAGGTGAAGTCGAGGTGGTTTTCGAGCAGGCTGGGGCCGACGTCTATGCCGGTGCCCAAAAGCGCCAGCGCGCCGATGAAGATCGCCATGGAGCCCGAACCCGGGATCCCAAAGAGCAGCGTCGGCACGAGGCCGCCGCCTTCCTTGGCGTTGTTGGAGCTTTCGGGGGCAACGACGCCGCGGATCTCGCCGTGGCCGAATTTGGATTTGTCGGGCGTGGATTGCACCGCGTGGCCATAGGCGATCCAGTCCACGACCGACCCGCCGAGACCGGGGATCACGCCGACCACGACGCCGATGATCGAACAGCGCATCGACAGCCATTTGTTGGCCCACCAGTCCTTGATTCCGTCAAGCCAGCCGCCGCCCAGCGAGGGCGTGTCAGAAATGGCGCGGTCCTTGCGCAGGAGGGCCACGATTTCAGGCACCGCAAAAATGCCAAGGCCCACAATCACCAGTTTCAGCCCGTCGGTGAGGTAGGGCATGTCGTAGGTGGACATGCGCAACTCGCCGCTGAACGGCCCTTCGCCGATTGTGCCGACCAGCAGGCCGAGGCCTGCGGCCACCACCCCCTTGATCGCAACGCGACCGGCGAGGATGCCGACCATCGACAGGCCGAAGATCGACACCATCAGCAGTTCGGGGGACTTGAACAGCAGCACGACAGGGCGCGCCACGAGGATGAACACGGTGAGGAACGCGGCCCCCACGAGACCGCCAAAGAGCGACGAGGCAAAGGCGGCGGACAGCGCCCGCGCAGCCTTGCCCCGCTGCGCCAGCGGAAAGCCGTCGAGCACGGTGGCCTGCGACGCGGACGAGCCGGGGATGCCCATGAGCACCGAAGCGAAGGTGTCTGAGGTGGGCACCACCGCGACCATGCCGATCATCAGCGCAAGGCCAAGGATCGGGTCCATCCCGAACATGAACGGCAGCAGCAGCGACAGCCCCGCGATTCCGCCCAGACCCGGGAACACGCCAATGGCCAAACCCATCACCACGCCGCCGATCAGGTAGCCGATCACCACCGGCTGCAGGATCAGCGCCCAGGCCTGACCCAGCGCAGGCAGTGCTTCGAGGAAAATGTCCATGGGCAAACCTCACTCGTCCGAGGGCGCGTGGCCAGCGCTGCGGCGCTGGGGCCTTGCTTGGGAAAGCGCCCCGCGGGTGCGGGACGCTTGGAAAGCAAGGCTTAGTTGCTCAGCGAGACGCCAAAGTCTTCCTTGAGCCAGTTGACCACGAATTCCTTGGCCGAGGCGTCCACCGTGATCGCGGTGCCAAGGGCGGCCTGCGCTTCGTCACCCACGTACATGGGGTACTTGCCCAGACGCTTGGCCGAGATTTCGGCAAAGTCGGGACGCGCGCGGATTTCCTCGAACGCTGCGACGAAGGTGTCGACGATCTCCTGATCGGTGCCTGCAGGCAGGAAGGCCAGCTTTTGGCTGGGGAAGCCTGCGACGAAGAACGCCTTCCACGCGTCCCACTTGGGACCCGAGGTTTCGCAGCCGTCGGTCGCCTCGCACACTTCCTTGAAGGTGGGCATGTCGGGGAAGGTCGGGTCGCGCACGATGTTGCCGTCGTTGTCGATCGAGCCCCAGGTCATCATCGGCACGGCCTTGCCTGCCGCCACCATCTCGGCCGAGCCTTTGAGGTAGCCCGACGAGGTCTGGTAATCGATTGTGGCTTCACCGCTTTCGAACATCTTGCGCCCGTCGCCGCGGCCTTTGATGCCCAGCACGTGTTCAACGTTCATGCCCAGCATGTCCCATGCCAGCGCAGGGATCAGGTCAAGGCGCGTGGCACCCTGGTTGCCGTAGATGAATGTCTCGTCCTTGAGGTTGTTGGCGGTGCCGTCGTATTTGGCGCCCGCTTCGGGGTTCAGGTAGGCCACGCCGCCGGTGCCCGATGCCATCACCGGGATCCAGTCGTTGTATTCGTAACGCACGCGCGGATCGCCCAGCAGATACGGGAACTGGGTCGAACCCGAGGAGCCGAACATGACCGTGCCGTCGCCACCGGTCTGTTCCTGGAACCAGTTCGCGCCCTTGGTCGAACCGGCACCCGGCATGAACTTGACCACGACGGTCGGGTTGCCGGGCAGTGCCTCGCTCAGCAGCGGGGCAAAGAAGTTGGCCCATTTGGCCGACCCACCGGTTTCCGAGAACGGAATGGTCCATTCGATGGTCTTGCCGGACATGTCGACCTCGGCCTGCGCTGGCAATGCCAGTGCCGCAGCCGCAGCCATCCCAAGCGCCACGCGGCGCGTGAAGGTAAGTGCTTTCATGTTTTCCTCCCAATGCTGGACTTGACCAGCTGATCGTTCAGGGGTGATTCCCCCTTGATGCGGTTGTCGTTATACCGGCAAGCTTGCACGAAGCTTTCATCAGGCGGGACGGTGCCGTGCGGATCGTGATTGTCGAGGATAACGAGGCGCTGGCCGCGGGCATGGCGCATGTGCTGCGTGATGAGGGGCATTCGGTGGATGTGCTGCACGATGGCAGCGCGGGGCTGGCATACCTGCTGGCCG
>JBCBAV010000023.1:0-35941 GCA_038532285.1 Pseudomonadota bacterium
GGATAGACATTGACGGCGTCGGCGTTGGCGATCACCGCAGTTTGCAGGCAACCGGTCACCTATGATCCGGTCAGCGAAACCGGCACTACGGTGACGCTTGCCACCGGTCAGCAGGTGACCATCGGGGCCGGTGGCGTGCTGACCGTTGTCGGCGACGGGGACCAGGAAGACTTTAACTTTACCTACACCATCAGCGACGGCACCAACACGGATACCGGGTTTATCAATGCAACCTCGGTGCCGTGTTTTGTTGCCGGTACCCTGATCGAAACGGCGGAAGGGCCCCGCGCAGTCGAAAGCCTGCACCCAGGCGACCTTGTGCTGACGCATGATGACGGATTGCAACCGCTGCGCTGGATCGGGACGCGCACGGTGGCGGCCGAGGGACAGATGGCGCCAATCCATCTGCGCGCCGGAACGTTTGGCGCCCACGCGGATGTGATGGTGTCGCCGCTTCATCGCGTGCTGGTGCGCGACAGCCTGGCGGAATTGCTGTTTGGCGAAGCCGAAGTGCTGGTCGCTGCCAAGGATCTGGTAAACGATCGCTCGGTCAGGCGGATGCCGGGTGGCAAGGTGACCTACGTCCACTTGATGTTTGACGCGCATCAGGTGGTCTTTACCGAAGGGTTGGCGTCCGAGAGTTTCCTGCCCGGGCCGCAGACAACTTCGGTGCTGGAAGACGCGGTTGTGGCCGAAATCTGTGCAATATTCCCTGAATTAGACCCTGATACAGGTGCTGGATACGGCGAGGCGGCGCGCCGAACGCTTCGCCATTACGAAGCCGATTTGTTACAAAAGGCCAAGGCGGTCGCGTGACCTGGATCGGCATCACTGACCACGCGGGCGGGCGGTTTGCGCCGACGGGCCTTGGCCGGGGCAAGCTGATGCATCCCGGCAAGCTGATCGAACGTGGGACCGTGATGATCGAAACGTTCATCGCCGGGGACGTACGCCCGCATGATCTGCTTTCTATCGCCCCGCATTTTCCGCAACGGCGCGAGATCGCGTTCCGCGCGGTGCCAGGTGGCGGTTTTGCCTTTGTCCATCGACAAGCCAATGGGCTCAGCCATGCCGCAGTGGACTGGGCCGCAGACGGGCGGCCACATACGCTGCGCCTCAGCTATTCCTGGGACACGCGACTGCGCTGGGGACGGCTAACGCTGGAACAACCCGAACGCACGCTGATCCGGTCATCGGCAGTGCAAAATCCGCAGCCAATGCTGACCGAGGACATTCGATCCCTGATCCTCGGCAAATGCGACCGACGCCTGTCAAAAGAGGTGATCTTTGCCGCCGCGACCTGCGGCATTACACCCGTGGGTCCGCTGCCGTCGCTGCACCCCTGCACACCGATTGCCACGACCAAAGGCTACCTGCCCGCGTCCGAAATCAGACGCGGCGACACATTGATCACCCACGGTGGGAAAACCGCACCGGTGCTGCACGCGGTACGTTACCGGGTGCCGGCACGGGGCAGTTTTGCCCCGGTGCGGCTGCATGCGCCCTATTTCGGGTTGCAACGTGACATCGCGGTGGCGCCGGAACAGCGTCTTGTGCTGCGTGGATCAGAGGTTGAATATCTTTTTGGACAAGAGGCGGTGCTGGTGCCCGCGCGGCACCTGGTGAACGGCTATGCGGCCAGCTGGCGCCCGCAGCAATCGGTGGCGGACTACGTGCAGTTCGTTTTGCCACGTCACGAGGTGATCTTTGCCGCCGGAACCGCACTGGAGAGCCTCTATATCGGTCGGATGCGCCGCAAGCCGGAGCTCTTGGCTGCATCCGTTCTGGCCGGTGTCCCGGACCGGGAATTGCCGGAACACGGCGCGCCCGCGCATCAGGTTTTGCGGTCGGTCGAGGCAATTACCCTGATCGAACAGCGCGCGGCCTAGGGGCGATTTGCCCTGTGTTAGAGCCGATTTTCAATCCTTATCGAAGAACGGCGTGACCTGTGCGACGATCACTGCATTCTCATCCAGCGCACGCTGCATAAGCGCGCGTTCTTCGGCGTCAATCTCGTGCCCTTCGGCCAGACGATCATCCAGTGTGCCGTAGCCGGTGACATCCAGCGGCGCCGTGTCGGCCTTTTTCAGCAGCGCCACGGTTTCGCGCACGGCCTCAGCCTCGTCCACGCCACTGGCAAAGCACATGAGCGCGGCACCGGTTGCGGCGTCGGGCAGGCCATCGCCCGCCTTGCGCCCGATCTGCACGATCAGGGTGTAGACCTGTTGGTTTGCCATTGCGTTCCCCGTTTTGCTGCCCGCGTCCTGCCAGATAAGGCGCGCCTGCGCCAGCCCGTTGCCGCAATGCTGCGGCACGCGCAAAGTAGTCGCAATGCTGCGGCGCGCGCAAAGTTGCCGCAAAACCGCGCTCGCGGACCTTCTGTGCGCATCGGGTCTTGGTCGGGGCACGGCAATCGCTTAAGGCCGTGGCATCTGCCCCGGGGGATGGCGATGAAACTCTTGCTGACGCTATTGGCCTTGACGATGGCCTGCGCGCTGCCGGCATCGGCCCAGCGCGTGCTGATCTTTTCCACCGTGGAACGGCCGCCCTTTGCCTTTGAGGGGGAAACCGGCATCGAGGGATTCAGCGCCGATCTGATGCGCGCCATCGGCGACGAGATCGGGGCAGACATCCGGTTTCAGCCGCGCGACAGCTTTGCCGAGATGCTGGGCGATGTGCAGGACGGCGCGGTGGACGGGGCCATCGCCAACATCTCGATCACCGGTGGGCGCGAGGCGGTAATGGATTTCACTCTGCCGATCTTTCGCAGCGGGTTGCAGATCATGGTGCCGCGCGACGCGGGCCAACCCAGCATCTGGTCGGCGATCCTTGATCCCGCGCTGGGGCTGACTGTGCTGGGCGCGCTGGCAGTCCTGCTGATCCTTGGCATGCTCATGTGGGTCTTTGAACGGCGCAAGCAGCCCTATTTCGACCGCGGCGCGGGCGAAGCGATGTTTCCCGCCTTCTGGTACGCGCTGAACCTCGTGGTGCATGGCGGGTTTTCGCGCGATGTCCCGCGGTCGGTGCTGGGGCGACTGTTTGGCGTGATCATGGTGCTGTCGAGCGTGTTTGTGCTGGCGTTCTTTGTCGCGAACATCACGACTGCGCTGACCGTGCGGGCGCTGGGTGACCGGATCGATACGATCAGCGATCTGGATGGCCTGTTGGTCGGCACCACAGCCGACAGCACGGCGAGCGCGTTCCTGCTTCAGCGCGACATCTCACACATTACCTTTGTCGATTTCAACACGATGCTGTGGAGTTTCGAGGATGGCGATCTGGATGCGGTGTTCTTTGACAGTCCGCTGCTCGCCTACTACGTCGCCACGGCGGGGCGCGAACACGGGCGGCTGATCGAACGGGTGTTCCGCCCCGAGGATTACGGCATTGCCCTGCCCCAAGGCAGCGACCTGCGCGAACGGATCAACGTGGCGCTGCTGAACCTGCAGGAATCGGGTGCCTATGATGCGCTGTATGACAAATGGTTCGAGGTCAGCCAGCCCTAGCCAGCCCGCCCCGGGCTTGACCCGGGGCCTCACGATGCGGATGGCAAGAGGTCCCGGGTCAAGCCCGGGACGGCATGCGTCTAGTCGCGCAGCAATTCATTGATCGACGTCTTGGACCGTGTCCGTTCATCCACGCGCTTCACGATCACGGCGCAGTAGAGGTTCACACCGTTTTTCGACGGCATGGAGCCTGCCACGACGACCGAGCCTGCGGGTACTTCGCCGTACATGACCTCGCCGGTGTCGCGGTCCACGATCTTGGTCGACTGGCCGATGAACACGCCCATGCCCAGAACGGACCCTTCGCGCACGATGCAGCCTTCGACCACTTCGGAGCGCGCGCCGATAAAGCAGTTGTCTTCGATGATGGTCGGGCCGGCCTGCATCGGTTCCAGAACGCCGCCGATGCCGACGCCGCCCGACAGGTGCACGTTCTTGCCGATCTGCGCGCAGGAGCCGACGGTGGCCCAGGTGTCGACCATCGTGCCCTCGTCGACATAGGCGCCGAGGTTCACGAAGGACGGCATCAGCACCACGCCGGGCGCGATGAATGCGGACTTGCGCACGACGCAGTTGGGCACGGCGCGGAAGCCCGCGGCTTTCCACTGGTTGTCGCCCCAGCCCTTGAACTTGCTGTCGACCTTGTCCCACCAGCCGCCGCCCTGCGGGCCGCCATCCTGCTGTTCCATGTCCTTGATGCGAAAGCCCAGAAGCACCGCCTTTTTCGCCCACTGGTTCACATGCCAGCTGCCGTCACCCTGCCGTTCAGCGACCCGCAGGGTGCCGCTGTCGAGCGCGTTCAGCGTGTCCTCGATCGCGTCGCGGGTTTCGCCGGTGGTTGCCGGTGTGATGGTGTCACGCACCTCCCACGCGGCTTCGATGGCGGTTTCAAGCTGTGCATTGGACATGTGACGTCTCCCCCGAACAATGGATTCGGCCCCTCTTAACGGGCGCGCGGACCAAGGTCACGGGGGTCAGACAGTTTCGGCCACGTCGGTATCATCCAGGACCCCATGCATGGTCACGATCATGTCGCAGATCACCTCACCGGTGAGTTCCGCGGGGGTGGCAACCTGTTCGGTGAACATTTGGTATATCGCGGCCAATTGCGGGTTGTGGACGGACATTTCCGCCATGCGCCAGGACCCGAATGCACGGGCCTTGACCGGTTCGCACAAGGTGATCACCACATCCGTATGCCGTGGATCGTTCATGACCACTTGCAGCACCCGGGACAGGGCCGACCGGGGACCCTCAAGCACCTGAAAATAGTGATCGTCGCTCGCAAAAAGCGCGCCTGTCAGCCCGATATCCGCATTGTTGCGCCGACAGACCGCTAGAATTTGTTGGAACTCATCGTCACTGTTGGACAATCGGTTCGAAAAATACACAAGGTGATAGAGTTGCATAACACTGACCTGAAGCCTCTCGGGCTGCATATACCGAACAGGATAACACGCCGTTAAATGGACAATTCGATGAAAGATGATTCCCGTAGCCCGTTCCGCGATGCCTACACCGACCGCAAGGCTGCCGAGGGCGCGCCAGACACACCCCAGACCCGGTCACCTGCTTATGGGCTGGCCTTTGCGGACGAGGAATTTCTATGCCGCGATGAATTGCGCCCGGTGCGGCTGCAGCTGGAGTTGCTGAAGCCTGAAATGCTGATGAACGAGGCCGGGATTGATTCAACCGTCGTTCTGTTCGGTGGCGCCCGCATCCCGGATCCCGTCCGCAAGGACGATGCCCGCACCGAAACCCTGAAGAAGCTGAGCCATTTTTACGATGAAGCCCGCCGCTTTGCCCACCTGATGACCGAGGAATCACTGAAATCCGGAGGACGCGAGAATGTCGTGGTCACCGGGGGCGGGCCCGGCGTGATGGAGGCAGGCAACCGCGGGGCGGTCGATGCTGGCGGGCAGTCTATCGGATTGAACATTGTGCTGCCGTTTGAACAGGCACCCAACAGCTATGTCACGCCGGACCTGTGTTTCAATTTTCACTACTTTGCCATTCGCAAGATGCATTTTTTGATGCGTGCACGGGCCATTTGCGTGTTTCCCGGCGGGTTCGGCACGTTGGACGAATTGTTTGAGACATTGACCCTGATCCAGACCGGTCGCATGGAGCGCGTCCCGTTCCTGCTGTTTGGACGCGCGTTCTGGGACAGCATTATCAACTGGGACGCACTGTCTGATGCTGGCACGATCTCGGCTGATGATTTGGACCTGTTCCGCTTTGTTGAAACCGCAGAGGATGCAATGCGGGAAATTCGTGACTGGGGCGACACGTCGAAACGTGGTGCGGTACCCGGGCGTTGAAACCGGCGCCGTGATTGCCTAGTTTGATGTTGGGTGAGGGCGTCACAGCCCGGAGGTGTCTGGAATGACACAGGAAAACAAAGCTGAAACCGTGTCAGACCAATTGGGTGTGATCCGGGAGGACCTTGCGAAACTGGCCAACATGGTCGGCGATGTTGCCAGCGAAAAAGCGCATCAGGCAAACGCTGCGGCGTCGAAATTTGCGGACGCGGCCAACGAACGTGCAGAGCCATATGTGGCGCGTGCCGAGGAGTCGTTCACCAAGGCCAAAGCCACTGTGCGCCGCAATCCGGCGTTGGCATTGACCATGGCAGCCGGTGCCGGCCTGCTCGTGGCCCGCGCGGTGTTCCTGCGGCGTTAGACGCCCAGTTCAACCGGCAATTGGCACACTTTGACACGGTGCGGCAGCGTTTCCACGACGTCGCCCGCAGCGGTTTCGCGGATGCCATAGCCCATTCCAGCCAGCCGGTGCTTCCACTCACGACGCGACAGCGCGCTTTTGCGTTCGCGGGTGACCAGTTCCAGAACCTGAGCCGCAATGAAGCGGTCGCTGTTAATCATGATCGACATAATATTGTCTCCGTTTTCCGTTCCCAGGATCAGGCATGAAAGCGGAGATGGGCAATATTGGTGCGCAATCGCGAAAAGATTGTGACCGTTTTGAGAACAGTCCCGGTTGCGGTCGGGCTGGCAAATCAGCGCGACAGGCCGTTTATCCGGTTTCGCGCAGCCGTTTTGCCATTCAGAGGCTGGTTTCCGCAGCGATCTGCGCGCGGGATTTCCGCGCGCGTTCCGTCGCTGACTTCAACTGGCCGCAGGCGGCCAGAATATCTTCGCCCCGCGGCGTGCGGATGGGCGACGCATAGCCGGCCTGGTAGATGATGTTGGCGAACGCCCGGATGCGGTTGTTCGATGACCGCTTGTAGGGCGCGCCGGGCCATTCGTTGAACGGGATCAGGTTCACCTTGGCCGGGATCCCGTCAAGCAGCTCAACAAGGCGATGGGCGTCGGCGTCGCTGTCGTTTACCCCGTCGAGCATAACGTATTCAAACGTGATCCGTTCGGAATTGCGTCCGCGCGGATAGGCGCGCAGGGCGTCCAGCAGGGTTTCGATGTTCCAGCGCTTGTTGATCGGCACCAGCTTGTTACGCACCTCGTTGGTGGTGGCGTGGAACGACACGGCCAGTTGGCAGCCGATCTCGTTTGCGGTGCGCTCAATCTCGGGTACCACGCCGCTGGTCGACAGTGTGATGCGGCGACGCGACAGCTGAATGCCCTGTTCGTCCATGCAAATTTTCATCGCGTCGCGGACGTTTTCGAAATTGTAAAGCGGTTCGCCCATGCCCATGAGCACGATGTTCGACAACAGGCGCGTTTCATCCTTCGGCGCGCCGGGGACGGGCCATTCGTCCAGATCGTCGCGCGCCATCATGACCTGGCCCACGATCTCGCCCGCGGTGAGGTTGCGCACCAGTTTCTGCGTGCCGGTGTGACAGAACGAACAGGTGAGGGTGCAACCCACCTGGCTCGACACGCAGAGCGTGCCGCGGTCCTCTTCGGGGATATACACCACCTCGACCTCGTGCCCGCCTGCGATGCGCACGAGCCATTTTCGGGTGCCGTCAATGCTGACCTGTTTCGACACGACCTCGGGCACGTCGATCACGAACTTTTCGGCCAGTTCGGCGCGATACGCCTTGGCGAGGTTCGTCATCTCGGCAAAGTCGCGCACGCCCCATTGATAGATCCACTGCCAGATCTGGCCCACGCGCATCTTGGCCTGCTTTTCCGGCGTGCCGTGGGCGATCAGCATCTCGCGCATCGCCTCGCGCGTCAGTCCCACCAGGTTGATGGGCCCGTCGGGCAGCTTGCGTGGGATCGTCAGAACGTCCTGCGTGATGGGCGCGTCGGCCATGATGTCATCCATTCGGGTCGGTGATGCGCCCCTATATAGGATCACGCGCACAAGTCAAAAGACCCATGCGCGATCTGACTTTTTAAACAGGGGCGATCCTAGCCGCCGCAGCGGCCTTCGGCATCCTCGACTGCGGCGGTAAAGCCCAACAGCGAAAAGGTGTCCCGGGTCTGCGTACCACGGCTTGAAACAGCGGTTGTTGTCGCCTCGGCCCCGCGTTTCATCGCGGTGACGATCTTGGCATCATCAGCCGCGGTTGCGGGCCACGCCCATTCCCCTTCGGTAAAGAGTTCGAATTCGGTACCGCCGATATCGAGGTTCACGGTTGAACCGGACCGGAACGGATAGCCGCCCGTAAAGGCCACTTGGCCCTTGGCCCCCGCACTTGGGCGATAGAACACCATCAACAGGATCTGGCCGCGGTTCACCGCAACCACGCGGCCGTCGCGGGTGTTCACGGTTTCCTTGGGTGTGGCCACGCTCCAGCATTCGGTTGGATTGTCTTCGATGAAGACGCTCCAGTCGGTCTTGGCCGCCACGCGGTTGGTGCTGGTCGCCTCTTGCGCCAGCAGCGGGGTCGCCAGGGCCAGTGCGGCAGCCGCGGCAGTGTATTTCGCGAATAGTCCCATAGTCACAGCCTCCGAGCTGTCCAAACCTCAATTTTATGCGCCCCGATTCCGCGTCGTTGCTGCGCGGTCTCTTGCCGAGGCGGCGTTTCTTCTCGATATCAGGCACCGTAACGCAAAACCGGTTGCGCTGAAAAGTGCGGTTTGGCGAGTTTTCGCTGTCAGGAGAGGAAAATCATGCCCCATGCCGCAGGTCAGCCCGCGCCGCTTGTCGAAATCTGGCGTGGTGCGTTCCTGGAATCGGTGCATGCGGGCCATGCGGTGGTCTGCGACGCAAGCGGTGACGTCATCGAAGCGTGGGGCGATCCGGAGGCGGTGGTTCTGCCGCGATCGTCGGCCAAGATGCTGCAGGCGCTGCCCCTGATCGAAAGCGGCGCGGCGGACGCTTTTGGCCTGACATCGCAGCAACTCGCGCTCGCTTGTGCATCACACAACGGCGCGGCGATCCATACGAACCCGGTATCGCGTTGGATTGAGGCGCTGGGATATACTGATCGGGATTTTCGCTGTGGTGCACAGGTGCCCGGCGATGAGGCGGCGCGGGATGCGTTGATCAGGGCGGATGAGCGTCCATGCCAGACGCACAACAATTGCTCCGGCAAACATGCCGGGTTCCTGACCTTGTCGCAGCATCTGGGCGCGGATCCCGACCGCTATGTGGATGCCGATCACCCGGTGCAGCGCGCCTGCCTTGAGGCATTCGAACGGATGACCGGAGAGAGCATTTCCGCAACTGTCATCGACGGATGCTCGGCCCCCAATCCGGCGGTGCGCCTGCACGCCATGGCGCACGCGATGGCGCGCGTGGCCGCCGCCCCCGCCGACAGTGCGGCGGGACAGCTGCGCCAGGCCATGGCACAGCATCCCGCGCTGGTGGCGGGCGAAGGCCGCGCCTGCACGCGGCTGATGCGGGCGATGGATCACAAGGTGGCGATCAAGACCGGGGCCGAGGGGTTTTTTATCGCCATCCTGCCCGAACAGAAACGCGGGATCGCGCTGAAGATCGCCGATGGCGCCACCCGTGCTGCAGAATGCGCCATTGCACAACTGCTGGTGCGGCACGGCGCGCTGGACCGGTTCCACGCCGAAGCGCTAGCCTTTACCAACGGGCCTATCCGGAACTGGAACGGGGTCGAGACCGGGGTGATGCGGGCAGCACCTGCGCTGTTGTAGGCCACCGCGGAAGGGGTGGCGGACCGACCCTTCGGGGAGGATTTTTTTGAAACAGAGAAGGGGGACGCGTCAGGCGGTGACGAAGTCGTCCTGTCTGTAGCCTTGCAGGTAAAGGAGTGCGGTGAGGTCGCCGAAATTGATGCGTATGTCGCATTGGGCGGCCACGGCGGGTTTGGCGTGCAGCGCGACACCGGTGCCCGCGCGGTGCAGCATGCCGAGGTCATTCGCGCCGTCGCCGACGGCGAGCACGTCGGATTCGTCGATGTTCAGCCGGGCCGTGATCTGTTCCAGCGCGTCGACCTTGGCCTGTTGGCCGAGGATTGGCGTGCCGACCGCGCCAGTAAGTGTGCCGTTTTCGGACAGCAGCGTGTTGGCGCGGTTTTCGTCAAAGCCAATGCGCGCTGCGATGGCAGAGGTAAAGGCGGTGAAGCCGCCTGACACAAGTGCGGCGTAAGCGCCGTTTGCCTTCATCGTGGCTAACAGGGCCGGGCCGCCGGGCATCAGGGTGATACGGGTTTCCAGCACCTCGGCAATGACGCTTTCCGGCAGATCCCGCAGCAAGCCGACGCGTTCGCGCAGGGCCTCTTCGAAATCGAGCTCACCGTTCATGGCCCGGGCGGTGATGTCCTTTACGCGGTCGCCGACGCCGGCAACGTCGGCCAATTCGTCGATGCACTCCTGCTGGATCATGGTGCTGTCCATGTCGGCCAGCAGCATCTTCTTGCGCCGACCTTCCGCGCTTTGCACCACCAGATCGACGCCGTGCGTCTGCAGGTCTGCCCACACGTCCCATTGGTTATCGGGCGTGTCTTGCAGCGGAAACTCGGCCGCCAAATCCGGCGCCAACCACAGCACGTCACCGCCGCCCCACGCATTGCGCAGTGACGTCACCAGCGCGGGATCCAGCGTGGGCCTGGCAGGATCGGTGAGCAGGGTGCAGATGAACATGGGCGTTTCCGAAAGGCGTCAGGGATGTCGCAAAAAGCGGCTTTAGCGGCGCTATAGCCCTGCATTGCCGCTTGCACCAGTGGGCGCGCGCCAATAGACGCGAGAGTGGGACACCCCTCCCCAACGAGGGGCGCTTATCTGGAAGGGTAGCATTGATGGCTATGACTGAAACCGGCGCGCGGCCGGTGCAAAAACCTGTCGCTGTGCCGACAAATCCGCGTTTCTCCTCGGGCCCCTGTGCCAAACCCCCGACATTCACGCTGAACAGCCTGTCCGACGCGCCGCTGGGCCGGTCGCATCGTGCCGCGGGCGGCAAGGCCAAGCTGAAACAGGCGATTGAAGAGACGCGCGAGCTGTTGGGCGTACCAGCGGATTACAAGATCGGGATTGTGCCTGCATCGGATACAGGCGCCTTCGAGATGGCGATGTGGACCATGCTGGGCCAACGGCCTGCGGAAATGGTTGCCTGGGAAAGCTTTGGCGCGGGGTGGGTCACCGACGCGGTCAAGCAGTTGAAGATAGACCACACCGTCCACACCGCCGACTACGGCCAGATTGTGGATATGGGTGCGCTGAACTATGACCATGACGTCTGCTTTACCTGGAACGGGACGACCTCGGGCGTGCGGGTGCCGTCTGGCGACGTGATCCCGGCGGACCGCAAGGGGCTGACGCTGTGCGATGCGACGTCGGCGGCCTTTGCAATGGACCTGCCGTGGGACAAGCTGGATGTGACCACGTTCAGCTGGCAAAAGGTGCTGGGCGGCGAGGCAGCACACGGCATGCTGATCCTCAGCCCACGCGCGGTGGAACGGCTGGAAAGCTATACGCCTGCCTGGCCCCTGCCCAAGATCTTCCGTCTGACCAAGGGCGGCAAGCTGATCGACGGGATTTTCGAGGGGGCGACGATCAACACCCCGTCGATGCTGTGTGTCGAGGATTACCTGCAGGCGCTGGCCTGGGCACGGTCGGTTGGCGGGCTGCAGGGTCTGATCGCGCGGGCGGACGCCAATGCAGGAGCGATTGCCGATTTCGTCGCGGCGCATGACTGGATCGAAAACCTCGCCGAGGATCCGGCGACGGCGTCGATCACTTCTGTTTGCCTGAAATTCACCGATGACCGCATCACCGATGGCGCCGCTTTTGCCAAGGCCGTGGCCAAGCGGCTGGCCGACGAAGGTGTGGCGCTGGATGTCGGCGCCTACCGCGATGCACCGCCGGGTCTGCGGATCTGGTGCGGCGGCACGGTCGAGATCGCCGACATCCAAGCGATGCTGCCCTGGCTTGCCTGGGCCTTCGAGACAGAAATCAACGCGTAATCCAAATGCTCATCAGCGCCTCCGGCCCCTCTTCGCGAAGAGAGGCCGAAGGGCCTTGCTGAGCGTCACGAGGGAAAACCCATGCCCAAAGTACTCATTTCCGACAAACTGTCCGACGCAGCCGTCCAGATCTTTCGCGACCGCGGGATCGAGGTCGATTTTGAACCCGACCTTGGCAAGGACAAGGACAAGCTGACCCAAGTGGTCGGCCAATATGACGGTCTGGCCATCCGCTCTGCCACCAAGGTGACGGAGAAGATCCTTGCCGCGGCAGACAACCTCAAGGTCATAGGCCGCGCCGGGATCGGCACCGACAACATCGACAAGGATGCTGCCAGCAAGAAGGGCGTGATCGTGATGAACACGCCCTTTGGCAACATGATCACCACCGCCGAACACGCCATCGCCATGATGTTTGCCGTGGCCCGCCAGATCCCCGAAGCCAGCGCATCGACCCATGCGGGCAAATGGGAAAAGTCCAAGTTCATGGGAACCGAACTGACCGGCAAGACGCTGGGCGTGATCGGCGCGGGCAACATTGGCGGCATCGTTTGTGACCGCGCGCGCGGGCTCAAGATGAAGGTGCTGGCGTTCGATCCGTTCCTGGGTGCGGCAAAGGCCGAAAAGATGGGCGTCGAAAAGGTCGAACTGGATGACCTGCTCAAGCGGGCGGACTTTGTCACGCTCCACGTGCCAAAAACCGAACAGACCGCCAACATGATCACCGCGGACCGGATTGCGATGATGAAACCCGGCGTGCGCCTGATCAACTGTGCCCGCGGCGGCCTGGTGGACGAAGAGGCGCTGGCCGAGGCGCTGAAATCCGGCCATGTGGCCGGCGCGGCCTTTGACGTGTTTGCCGAGGAACCGGCAAAGGACAACGTGCTTTTCAATCTGCCCAACGTCGTCGTCACGCCGCATCTGGGTGCGGCCACCACCGAGGCACAGGAAAACGTGGCCCTGCAGGTGGCCGAGCAGATGTCGAACTATCTGCTCACGGGTGCCGTGGAAAACGCCCTGAACATGCCGTCGGTCACCGCCGAAGAGGCCAAGGTCATGGGCCCGTGGCTCAAGCTGGCTGGCCATCTGGGCAGCTTTATCGGCCAGATGACGGACGAGCCGATGAAGGCGATCAACATCCTTTATGACGGCGTCGTGGCCGACATGAATCTCGACGCGCTCAACTGCGGCGTTGTTGCGGGCATCATGAAAAAGGCCAACCCGGACGTAAACATGGTGTCGGCCCCCGTGGTGGCGCGCGAACGCGGCATCCAGATCTCGACCACCAATCAGGACAAATCCGGCGCCTTCGAAGGCTACATCAAGGTCACGGTCGTCACCTCGAAACGCGAGCGGTCCGTCGCGGGCACCGTGTTCAGCGATGGCAAGCCGCGGTTCATCCAGATCAAAGGCATTAACATCGACGCCGAGATCGGGGCGCACATGCTCTATACCACGAACGAGGACGTGCCGGGCATCATCGGCCTTTTGGGCAATACGATGGGCCACAACGGTGTGAACATCGCGAACTTTACGCTGGGCCGCGCGGCCGTCGGCGGCGAGGCGATCGCGCTTTTGTACGTTGATGATCCGATCCCGGCAGACGTGCTGAAGACGTTGCAGGGCACAGGCCAGTTCACGCAAGTCAAACCGCTTGCATTCGATGTGGCCTGACCATCGCAAACGGACAAGGCGAGGACCCTCGCCTTGTCTTTTGTCGGGAGGCAGGTACGTCTCGCCATTGCCTGCGAATCCGCTTACAGCGCTCGCAACCTTTTGACTGTTTGAGCGTCTTTCAATGACCAGCCCGATTTACGCAATTGGCGATATTCACGGCCAATTGACCCAGCTTGAACGCGTGTTGTCCCTGATCGACGCGGACGGCGGTGCCGCGGCCAAGACCGTTTTTCTGGGCGACTACACCGACCGCGGACCGGACAGCCGCGGTGTGATCGACACATTGATCGCCGAGCAAGAGGCGGGCCGCGACTGGGTGTTTCTGAAGGGCAATCATGACCGCATGTTTGAGTGGTTCATGGAAGTGCCCCCGCGGCACGATCCCTATCTGCTTGTTGATTTCCATTGGTTGCATGATCGCATCGGCGGCATTCAGACGCTGGCGTCTTATGGCGTGAATGCGGGTCCGGACCAGCGGTTGAAGGACGTGCATGCCGACGCGCTCATGACGGTGCCGGACAGTCACGTGAACTTTCTGCGTGCGCTGACCCTGACGCACCAGACTGAAACGCTATTTTTTGCCCATGCTGGCATCCGTCCGGGTGTGCCGCTGGCCGATCAGGGCGAAGAGGATCTGGTCTGGATCCGCCAGGATTTTCACAATTTTCGCGGTCCACACCCCAAGCTGATCGTGCACGGGCACACGCCTGTAGAAAGACCAACGCACTACGGCAACCGGGTGAACCTGGACAGCGCGGCGGGATATGGTGCCGACCTGACGGCCGCCGTGTTCGAAGGGGACGAAGTGTTTATCCTGTCCGAACGGGGACGCCGTCCGCTGACCCCAATTCGGTAGTGTTCGCCAGGACCAGCCAGGTCCAGGTCACGCCCGCCACGAAATTTCCCGATTGCAACGACGTTGTCGTGCGCTGATCCAAGACGGTCAGCCCAACGCGTCGTGCCTGATCCACGGTTTCTGCAGGATCGATGGATGCAACAGGCCTTTCGACATGACCCGGACCATGACGCAGGGACAGGATCAACCGGCCCCCGCGCCGCAGCAGTTTCGCGAGGCGGGCCAGCGCCGTTGCACGGACATTCCGGTCGACATGTTGCCACACAGCGTTGACAAGAATGAGATCGAATGGCCCCTGCACCGTACCCAAAGCCGGCAAGCAATCTTGTGCAACCTGCGCACCCGGCACGCGGACCTTTGCCTTGGCCACAAATGCGGGAACCGGATCCACAGCGCACACGTCATAGCCAAGTTCAATCAGCCACGCGGCATCCCGCCCGTTCCCGGTGCCGACATCCAGCGCCCGTGCCGGTGCGGCGGGAAAATGCCCGCGAACCGTGGCGTAGATCGCAGCAGAAGGCACCGCATCATATTGTTCGATCAGTGCATCAGCAGCTTTTGCATATCCACGGATCACGTCGTCGGCGAAGGACATCTGCGCAGCATGCGGCGTGTACCCGGCGCTGTCCATCGCTCTGACGTTCCGTGACGGGCGCGTTTCTCGGGGTGACACTTGGCACCGCTTGGGCCAGTTTCGCGGCAAAGGGAGGCATGACATGACCCAAGACATCGTGATTCTGGACGGCGCGCGCACCGCCATTGGCAGCTTTGGCGGATCGCTTGCAGGCACCACCGCCATCGACCTTGGCACTGCCGCGGCCACTGCGGCGCTGGAGCGGTCGGGCGTAGACGGCGCGCAGGTGGGCCATGTTGCCTTTGGTCACGTCATCAACACCGAACCGCGCGATATGTATCTCAGCCGGGTGGCGTCCATGCAGGCGGGCGTGCCCGACAGCGTGCCCGCGATGAACGTGAACCGCCTGTGCGGGTCAGGCGTGCAGGCCATCGTTTCGGTGATCCAGTCGCTGATGCTCGGGGATGCCGACTTTGGCCTTGCCGGTGGCGCGGAAAACATGTCGCGCAGCCCGTTCATCGTGCCGAACCAGCGCTGGGGCGCCAAGATGGGCGATGTAAAAACGCTCGACATGATGCTGGGCGCGCTGAACTGTCCGTTTGGCACCGGGCACATGGGCGTGACAGCGGAAAATGTGGCATCCGAACACCAGATCACGCGCGAGGATCAGGACGCATTTGCCCTGCAAAGTCAGGACCGCGCGGCTGCGGCGCAGGCGGACGGACGATTTGCCAGCCAGATCACGCCGGTCGAGGTGCGGGTCAAGCGGGACATGGTGCCGTTCGAGGTGGACGAGCACCCGAAGGCAACGACGATGGATGCACTGGGCGGCTTGCGCGCGGTGTTTCAAACGGACGGATCGGTGACCGCGGGCAATGCGTCGGGCATCAATGACGGCGCGGGGGCCGTGGTGCTGGCCACTGCCACAGCCGCTGAGGCAGCAGGGTTGACCCCCAAGGCACGGGTTCTGGGCTATGCCCATGCGGGCGTGCGGCCCGAGGTGATGGGCATCGGCCCGGTGCCCGCAGTGCGCAACCTGCTGGAGCGCACGGGGCTGAGTGCGGACGATTTTGACGTGATCGAATCGAACGAGGCCTTTGCCGCGCAGGCGCTGGCGGTGAGCAAAGAGCTGGGCTTTGATCCGGCGAAGGTGAACCCCAATGGCGGCGCCATCGCGCTGGGGCACCCGGTCGGGGCCACGGGCGCGATCATCACGATCAAGGCGCTGTATGAGCTGGAGCGCATTCAGGGCAAGCGGGCGCTGGTGACCATGTGCATTGGCGGTGGTCAGGGGATCGCGCTGGCATTTGAACGGATCAACTGATTTTCACGTCGGACCGGGGGTTTCACACCCCCGGACCCCCGTGAGGTATTTTTTGCCAGAAGAAGATCAGACGAGCGCGTCGATGAGTAACGTCAGGGCGCCGCCCATGGTCAGCCCGAGACCGCCAGCCAACAGAATCCAGCGCCAGAAGCCGCGGCGTTTGGGGGTGACCGGATTGGCCTGCGCGATCAGGGCCTGTTCCACCAGTCGCGGCAGGCGCGGGCCGAAACGTGTCAGGACACGGGCTGTTTTGTACAAATCCGATACGATGGCCTTGGGGCCGATGCTTTCCTTGATGTAGTCGCCGACGACGGGTGACGCGACTTCCCAGATGTTGATGTTGGGGTTGAGCGACCGTGCCACGCCCTCGACCACAACCATGGTGCGTTGCAGCAGGATCAGTTCGGTGCGGGTTTCCATGCCAAAGCGTTCGGTGACCTCGAAGAGGTAGGCGAGCAGGCGGCCCATGGAGATTTTCGAAGCATCCATGCCAAAGATCGGCTCGCCCACGGCGCGCAGGGCGCGGGCAAATTCGTCCACGTCACGGTCGGCGGGGACATAGCCTGCCTCAAAATGCACCTCGGCCACGCGTTTGAAATCGCGTTGGATGAACCCAAACAGGATCTCGGCATAGACGCGGCGGGTGTATTCGTCGATGTGGCCCATGATGCCAAAGTCATAGGCGATGACATCACCATTGGCCGCGACCTTGAGGTTGCCCTGATGCATGTCAGCGTGGAAATAGCCGTCGCGCAGGGCGTGGAGCAGAAACAGGCGCAGCACGCGTTCGCCCAGTTCGCGACGATTAAACCCGGCGGCATCCAGCGCATCGTTGTCACCCAGCGGCAGGCCATCGGCCCAATCGAGCGTCATCACCCGGCGGCCCGAGAAATCCCACCGCACGGCGGGCAGGACAAAACCCGGATCATCCTTTGTGTTGGCGGCAAATTCGGCGGCCGAGGCGGATTCAAGGCGCAGGTCCAATTCGCCCTGCACGGTCGCATCGAAATGCGCGATGACGTCGGTTGGGCGCAGGCGGCGCGCGCCGGGGGCGAACACCTCGACAAAACGCGCGGCAAAATAAAACGCATCGATGTCACGGCGAAAGGCGCGTTCGACGCCGGGCCGAAGCACTTTGACCGCAACCTGTTCGCCCGTTGAATTCAGGCGGGCGCTGTGGACCTGCGCGATAGAGGCGGCGGCCACCGGTTCGCTGAATTCGGAAAACACGCTGTCGACCGAAACGCCAAGTTCCCGCGACACCTCGGCCTTGGCCACATCGACGGCAAAGGGTGGCAGCCGATCCTGCAACACACGCAATTGCTGCGCCATTTCCAGTGTGACCATGTCGGGACGTGTTGACAGGATCTGGCCGAACTTGATGTAGGCCGGGCCCAGCGCCGTGAGTGCGCGCGGTGTCGGCGGCAGCGCCGGGTCACCCTTTTCGCCCAGCCACGCAAAGGGCCACGCCAGAACGCGCGCCGCGATGCGCAACGCGCGCGGGGCGTCCATGGCATCAAGGATATCCCCCATCGCCCCGGTGCGTTCAAAGGTGGCGCCGGTGCGGATCAGTCGGATGATGTTGTGGGGGCCGCGCATGGGCTTTAGATCTTCCACCCCGAATGCAGGCAGGCGATGCCCATGGAGAGGTTGCGGTACTTCGCATTCTCGAACCCGGCGTCCTGCACCATACCCAGGAACGTGTCCTGATCCGGAAAGCGGCGGATCGATTCCACCAGATACTGGTAGCTGTCGCGGTCGCCCGCGATCATCTGGCCCATCCGCGGGATCACGTTGAAACTGTAAAGATCATAGAGCTGTTGCAGCCCGTCATTTGGCAACTGGCTGAATTCGAGGACCATGAGGCGCCCACCGGGTTTCAGCACGCGGTACGCTTCGGCCAGCGCATCCTGCGGCCGGGTTACGTTCCGGATGCCAAAGCTGATGGTGTAGACGTCAAATGTGTTGTCGGCAAATGGCAGCGCCATGGCGTCGCCGGTCACCCAGTCGAGGCTGTCAGCCATCCGCTCGGCCTCGGCCCGTTTGCGGCCTTCGACCAGCATCGGCTCGGTCAGGTCCAGCACAGTAGCGTGGCCATGGCCCGCCCGCTTGAGAAACTTGAACGAAATGTCGCCCGTGCCGCCCGCCACATCAAGCAGCTTTTGCCCGGGGCGCGGGGCCAGCCAATCCATCATCGCCTCTTTCCAGATGCGGTGGATGCCGACGCTCATGACATCGTTCATGACATCGTATTTCGACGCGACCGAGTTGAAGACCCCCTGCACGCGCCCGGCCTTTTCGCCTTCGGGCACTTCGGTGAACCCGAAATGGGTCGTGTTTTCATGGGGTTCGGTCATGGCATTTGCCCTTGCGCGTCATAATCACGTCTCATTTGTGCTTATCGTCACAGCGGGCAAGTTACAAAGAGACATTTGAGCGCAAAGGACGCAGGGCATGTTCGAGCTGGTGATGTTGTTAGGTGTGATTGCCTTGGTGCGCTGGGGGTTTACGACAGCCATTCACAAACTGTGGATGCGGCTTTTTGGTGAACCGCTGCATGGTGGCGCGGATATTCGACAGGGCGAAGGTGTCCTGTCGCGGGTTGCAACGACGGTCAGCGGCTTTGCCTCACCCATCGGGAACCCGTCGGAACACTTGGCCACTATTTTCGCCTTTGGCCGCAGGGACCCGCTCCAGCATGGGCAGGAAACCGTGTTCGAAGCGCCCGCGGGCTGGAGGTATGGATTTCTGGCCGTGGCCGGATTTCTGGGCTTTTTTGCCGTGCATTTTGAAACCAGCGGGCAAGGTGGCGCAACGCAATTGGACATGTACGTTTTCCTGGGGGCGCTGCTGCTGTACATGGGCGCCTATATCTGGAGCTTTCGGCTGAGCATCGATGGCGTCCGGCTGACCTGCATGAATTATCTGTTTCAGACCCGGAGCTATGACCTGACCCAACTGGTGGCGGCACGGCGGGGCAAGGATGGCTACAAACTGCACTTTGCGGATGGGCGCAAAGCGAATGTGCCGCTGTTCATCGAAGGCCACGACATCCTGATCCAGTTTCTGGGCGAAGAGCTGGAAGCCAACGGCTACTGATTGCACGCAGGCGGCGCGCGCCCTATTTGAGGGCGGATCTCGTCGGAGGCCGCGATGCCCGAACTGCCCGAAGTCGAAACCGTGCGCCGCGGACTGTTGCCCGCGATGGAAGGCGTGCGGATTGCGCAGGCAGACGTGAACCGGCCCGATCTGCGCTGGCCGTTTCCCGACCGGATGGCGCAGCGGCTGACCGGTGCGCGCGTGGACAGACTGCGGCGGCGGTCGAAATACATCCTGGGTGATCTCGACACCGGAGAGACACTTCTGATCCACCTCGGCATGTCCGGGCGCATGACCGTGTCGGGGGATCCCCTGGGACAGTTCGTGCACGGCCATCCGGCGGCGGAGAAACATGACCACGTCGTGTTTCACATGGAAAACGGAGCGCGCATCACCTTCAACGATCCACGCCGGTTCGGCGCCATGGACCTGATGGACACAGCCGCGCAAGACGCACACAAGCTGTTGGCCGTTCTGGGGCCCGAGCCGCTGGGCAATGCATTCAACGAGGCGTATCTGGTCGCCGCCTTCGAGGGCAAGAACACGCCGGTGAAATCCGCCCTGCTGGACCAGAGAATCGTTGCCGGGCTGGGCAATATCTATGTCTGCGAGGCACTGTTCCGCGCCGGTATCTCGCCCACTCGCAAGGCGGGCAGGATCGCGACCCAGAGGGTCGCAGCCCTTGTCCCCATCATTCGCGACGTTCTGGCCGAGGCCATAGAAGCGGGCGGATCCAGCTTGCGCGATTTCCGGCAAGCCGATGGCGAGCTTGGATATTTTCAGCATCGCTTTGATGTCTACGGCCGCGAGGGGGCGCCGTGCAGAACCCCTGGTTGTACCCGGCACGTGGCCCGTATCGTGCAATCGGGGCGGTCATCCTTCTACTGCCCGGCCTGTCAAAGATAGGTTGATAACCCCGCGCGCCGTGATAAGCACAGGTTTTAATGCAACGGTGGAAAGACCGACACATGGCCTACGAGACGATCATCCTCGACGTCGAAGACCACATCGCCAAAATCACTCTCAACCGCCCCGATGCCCTGAACGCCCTGAACGACCAGCTCATGACCGAGCTGGCCGATGCCATGGCGGGGTGTCAGGCGAACGACAAGGTGCGGTGCATCGTGCTGACCGGGTCGGACAAGGCGTTCGCCGCTGGCGCCGACATCGCGATGATGAAGGACAAGAGCTTTGTCGAGGTATTCACCGAGGATCTCTTTGGCCCCGAAACCGATGCCATCGTGCGCGTCCGCAAGCCGGTGATCGCGGCAGTGTCCGGCTATGCGCTGGGCGGTGGCTGCGAACTGGCCATGATGTGCGATTTCATCATTGCCGCAGACACGGCCAAATTTGGCCAGCCCGAAATCAACCTGGGTGTGATGGCCGGGATCGGCGGCACGCAACGTCTGACCAAGGCGGTGGGCAAGGCCAAGGCGATGGACATGAACCTCACGGGTCGGTTCATGGATGCCGAAGAGGCCGAGCGGTCGGGCCTGGTCAGTCGCGTTGTGCCCGCCAAGAAGCTGATGGAAGAAGCGATGGGTGCGGCCGAAAAGATCGCCGAGAAATCGATGATTTCGGTTATGGCGGTCAAGGAAGCGGTCAACCGATCCTTCGAGACGCCACTGCGCGAAGGTCTGTTGATGGAGCGGCGCATGTTCCACGCGCTATTCGCGACCGAGGATCAAAGCGAAGGCATGGCCGCCTTCCTCGAAAAACGCACCGCTCAGTTCCGCGACCGCTAAGGCCACGCTCGCATTCAAATGAAAGACCTGCGCAGTCGCCCTGTATCAGGTCTGGTTTGCGCCGCGGATCTGATGGATCGAGGCGCGGATTCGGCGCCAATCGACGGCTTCCCCTTCTTTTCCGGCCTCGTGTGCCACTCGCTCCCGTTTGGCGGCCTCGGCCTCCGCCTTGTCACCGTGCGCGCGGTAGAGCGCGCGGGCATGTTGACTGATGGTCATTGCATCGGTCATCTCGTGTCTCCGTCATGCGTTGCGATAGCGCAGTGTAACACGATTCTGCTGATCGTTTCGGATGGTAATCGCTTCGGCAGATGGGGCGTTGACTCCTTGGGGCAAACCGCCCATATGCACGGCTTCTGAAACTACCGCACCAATCATTGGGACGAGATAATCATGGCAAATTCGCCTCAGGCCAAGAAGCGGGCCCGTCAAAACGAAAAACGCTTCGCCATCAACAAATCGCGCCGCTCGCGCATCCGGACCTTTATCCGCAAAGTCGAAGAGGCCATCGCCTCGGGTGACGCGGACGCGGCGGGCGCTGCCCTGAAGGCCGCACAGCCCGAATTGATGCGCGGCGTGACCAAAGGCGTGTATCACAAGAACACCGCGAGCCGCAAAATGTCGCGACTCTCGGCACGCGTTAAAGCGCTTGGCTGATTCCCGCTAACATAGACATTCCAAAAGGCGTCGCATTCCCGCGGCGCCTTTTTTCTTTTGCGTAAAAACAACAGTTGCGCCGATTCTCGTCCGAAAAAGCTTTAGTCAATCGTTAAGTTCTGTGGACGCCCCCGCTTTGAAATTGGTACCCCTGTCCCTGCGGCGCGAGTCGCCTTGGGGGAACAGGCCAGCCGGTGCGGCAACAGCGCCAGACCTGGTCGGTGCGGGAGCAAACAGTGGTGCGCGTCCTGCGTCTGCATTGACGTTTTATACGTCGATAGGCCTGTAAAAATTTGGTGTGCGGGAGACGCACGGTGGTGACCGTTTGGTCTGACCATTGTGCCATTTCTGACATTTCCGAATGGGTCGGAACTGCGCCTGTCAGGCAGCGGGCTCGTTTCGATCGTCCTGAGTTTGGTGTGTGGCCCGGCAAGGGGTCTTTGGTGTAGCGCATAGGAAGGGACGGACGCAAAAAATGACGCTTGAGAAGTGGGGACAGCTTAGAAAACGGCTACTTAAGACCGTTGGACAGAACAATTACACGACGTGGATCGAACCCCTTAAATTTCGTGACCTCGAAGACGGCATAGCCACATTTGATGTGCCGACAAACTTCATGGGCAACTATGTCAGCCAAAACTTTTCAGACCTGATCTTGCACGAACTGAAGTCGGAAGATGATACCATCCGCCGCCTCAGTTTTGCGGTGCCGGCAAACAGCCAGAACCGCCCGTCAGACCCTGGAACCGCAGGCACCATAGCCGCCGCAGTCAAAAGTGAAACACGATCTTCGCAGTCCGTCCTGTCCGACACACGACTGGATCACCGGTTCAAATTCGAAACATTTGTCGTTGGCAAACCCAACGAACTGGCGCACGCCGCGGCGAAACGCGTGGCCGAGGGGGGGCCGGTCACATTCAACCCCCTGTTTCTGTACGGTGGCGTAGGTCTCGGCAAGACGCACCTGATGCACGCCATAGCATGGGAGCTTCAGTCGCGCAGGCCCGACCTGAACGTGCTGTACCTGTCCGCAGAACAGTTCATGTACCGCTTTGTTCAGGCGCTGCGCGATCGCAAGATGATGGATTTCAAATCCATCTTCCGGTCCGTGGATGTGCTGATGGTCGATGACGTGCAGTTCATCGCCGGCAAGGACAGCACGCAGGAAGAGTTCTTTCACACCTTCAACGCGCTGGTCGACCAGAACAAGCAGATCGTAATCAGCGCGGACCGCGCCCCGGGTGAAATCAAGGATCTTGAGGACCGCGTCAAATCACGTCTGCAGTGCGGACTTGTCGTCGATCTGCACCCCACCGATTATGAACTGCGCCTGGGCATCCTGCAGTCCAAGGTCGAGCGTCAGATGGGCACCTATCCCGATCTCGAAATGGATGACGGTGTGCTGGAATTTCTGGCCCATCGGATCTCGACCAATGTGCGCGTACTCGAAGGCGCGCTGACGCGGCTCTTTGCCTTTGCATCGCTCGTGGGGCGCAAGATTGATCTCGACCTGACCAACGACTGCCTCGCCGATGTGCTGCGGGCGTCCGAACGCAAGATCACGGTCGAAGAGATTCAGCGTAAAGTCTCCGAACACTACAACATCCGCCTCAGCGACATGATTGGCCCCAAGCGGCTGCGCAGCTATGCCCGCCCGCGGCAGGTGGCGATGTATCTGTGCAAGCAACTGACCACCCGGTCCCTGCCCGAAATCGGCAGGCGGTTCGGCGGGCGCGACCACACCACCGTCATGCACGGCGTGCGCCGCATCGAAGAGTTGCGCCAGCAGGACGTGCAGATTGCAGAAGATCTCGAATTGCTCCGTCGGTCGCTCGAAGCGTAACGCTTTGCGCGCCCCGATCGGTGGGAGGAAAGGGCGACCAATCGGTCGCCCTTTTGCGTTTTTGGCAGGCTCACCGCTTGACCTGCGCGCCTGTCCGCCCGACAAGCAACAAAACGCTTGTGAAGCCCGACCTTTGGGATAGGGTGCGTGTCCCGGCCCAAGGGGCGCGGCCATGCAGAATTGCGGGAGAGGGACGATGAAGATCAGTGTGGAACGCGGTGTGCTGCTCAAGGCCGTGAGCCAGGCGCAATCGGTTGTGGAAAAGCGCAATACGATCCCGATCCTTGCCAACGTCCTGATCGAAGCCGAAGGCAGCGACGTCACGTTCCGCGCCACCGATCTGGACATAGAAGTGGTCGACAAAGCCCCCGCTCAGGTCGAACGCGCCGGGTCCACTACGGTTGCCGCCACCACCCTGCACGAGATCGTGCGCAAGCTGCCCGACGGCGCGCTCGTGACGCTGACCGCGGACGCCACGGCAGGCCGCCTCACCGTAGATGCGGGCCGGTCAAACTTCTCGCTTGCGACCCTGCCCAAGGAAGATTTTCCGGTCATGGCGTCGTCGGAATACGCGTCCAATTTCTCGGTCCCTGCAGCACAGCTGCGCCGGTTGTTCGACAAGTCGAAATTTGCGATCTCGACCGAGGAAACGCGGTACTACCTGAACGGTGTCTACATGCACGTGGCGGACGGCGAAGATGGCCGCGCGCTGCGCTGCGTGGCCACCGATGGCCACCGGCTGGCCCGCATCGACGGCGCCCTGCCCGACGGCGCCGCCGAAATGCCCGGCGTGATCGTGCCGCGCAAAACCGTGGGCGAGTTGCGCAAGCTGCTCGATGACGACGATATGCAGATCGCGGTCAGCGTCAGCGAAACCAAGGTGCGTTTTGCCACGCCCGACATCACGCTGACGTCCAAGGTGATCGACGGCACCTTCCCCGATTACACCCGCGTGATCCCCATGGGGAACACCCGCAAGCTTGAGGTGGACGCCAGCGACTTTGCCAAGGCCGTGGACCGTGTCGCCACCGTCAGCAGCGAACGTAGCCGCGCGGTCAAGATGCAGCTGGACGAAGACCGGCTGGTCCTCAGCGTGAACGCCCCCGACAGTGGCGCCGCCGAGGAAGAGTTGGCCGTTGCCTATGGCGACGAACGGCTCGAGATCGGGTTCAACGCGAAATACCTGCTCGAAATCGCAAGCCAGGTGGATCGCGAGAACGCGGTGTTCATGTTCAACTCGTCCGGCGACCCCACCCTGATGCGCGAAGGCACGGACACCTCGGCCATCTACGTGGTCATGCCGATGCGCGTGTAATTTTCTTGCCTCCGGCGGAGGTATTTCTGGCCAGAAGAAGACAGGGGCGCGCATGACACTGTCCCTTTCAGCACTCACAATTTCGCATTTTCGATCGCACAAACTGGCGCGGCTGGCGCTCGATGCGCGGCCTGTTGCGATGTACGGGCCCAATGGCGCAGGCAAGACCAACATCCTCGAAGCGGTATCACTGTTTTCGCCCGGGCGCGGGCTGCGCCGGGCGTCTGCCGAGGATATGACGCGCCGGCCCGAGGCGCTGGGCTGGAAGCTGAGCGGCGTGGTGCAGGCGCTGGGGCAGGTCTACGAGGTGGAAACCTGGTCGGAAAACGGGGCGGCGCGGCAGGTGCGGATCGATGGCAAGGCCGCCGCACAGACGGCTCTGGGGCGCATGTGCCGCGTGCTGTGGCTGGTTCCGGCCATGGACCGGTTGTGGATCGAAGGCGCCGAAGGGCGGCGGCGGTTTCTCGATCGTATGACGCTAAGCTTTCTGCCCGACCACGCGCAGCTGTCGCTGGAATACGAAAAGGCCATGCGCGAGCGGAACCGGTTGCTCAAGGACATGGTGCGCGACGGGCACTGGTACGCAGCACTTGAGGCGCGGATGGCCGAAACCGGCACGGCGATCCACGCCAATCGGGTGCAGGCGCTGACTGCACTTGCCGACGCGCAGGCGCAGGCGGAAACGGCCTTTCCCGCAGCCGACCTGACCCTGCAACCCGGTGAGTTAGGCATGCCTGCGGCCGCCGAGGACATGCGAGAAACCTTGGCTCAGGGCCGCGCGCGCGACCTTGCCGCCGGTCGCACGCTGATCGGGCCGCACCGCGCGGACCTGTTTGGTGTCTATGCGGCCAAGGGTGTGCCCGCCAAGGACTGTTCCACCGGTGAACAAAAGGCGCTGCTGGTGTCGTTGATCCTCGCCAATGCGCGCGCGCTTGCCGCGGATTTCGGTGCGCCGCCGCTCCTGTTGCTGGATGAGGTCGCCGCACATCTGGACGCCGGGCGTCGCGCGGCGCTTTATGACGAGATCTGTGCCCTAGGCGCGCAGGCGTGGATGACCGGCACCGGGGCCGAGCTTTATGACAGCCTCGGCGACCGCGCGCAGTACATCGAAGTGACCGAACAGGGCGGCATCAGCGAGACACGCGGACCATGACCCTGTCGCCCTTTGACGTGGCGCTCTATGCAGGTGCGCTGACGGTGTTGTTCCTGACGCCCGGGCCGGTCTGGGTCGGTCTGATCGCGCGCAGCCTGTCGGGTGGGTTCCACGCGGCGTGGCCGCTCGCACTGGGCGTGGTGATCGGCGACGTGCTGTGGTCGCTGCTGGCGATCTTTGGCATCACTTGGATCCTGTCGCTTTATGGCGGGATCCTCGAAGTGCTGAAATGGGTCGCGGCGGCGGTGTTCATCCTGATGGGCTGGGCGGTGATCCGGCACGCGGGCAAGAGCATCGGCACCGACAATCGTCTGACCCGACCCGGCATGTGGGCGGGCTTTGTCGCCGGGCTGGCGGTGATCCTCGGCAATCCCAAGGCGATCCTGTTCTACATGGGAATGCTGCCGGGGTTCTTTGATCTCGTTGCGCTGACCGCGTGGGACGTGGCCGTGATTGCAGGGCTGTCGGCGGTGGTGCCGCTGGTGGGCAACCTGATGATGGCGGTGTTCATCGACCGCGCGCGGCGGCTGGTGTCATCGCCCAGCGCGCTGCGGCGAATGAACCTGATCGCCGGTGGTCTGCTGATTTTCGTTGGCCTGGTGGTCCCGCTTACTTGAACCACGCCTCAAGGTAAGGCAGCAGCCGTTCCTCGACGGAAACCGAGGCATGCAGCGCGCAAAATTGCAGTGATGCGGCCTGTATCAGGAACGCGCCGATCCCCTCGGCGACCAGTTCCGGCGGGATGTCATCGCGGACGCGCAGATCGGGATGCTGCACCCATTTCAGCGACACTTCGTACTGTTGCAGAAACGTCTGCGCGATCGGCCCGATCTCCTCGATCGCAGCGGCGCCGCTGTGGCGCAGGATCAGGTCGAACACGTAGCGTTCCGAGGTGGCAAACTGGATCAACGGGCGCATCGCGTGCACCACTTCGGCGGCCGACCGCGGCACGGGCCCATCGTCCATTTCATCAAGGATAGCAGACAAACGCCCGCCAATAAGCTGATCCATCAGCGCGTCCTTGTCCTTGAAATGGGCAAAGAACGTGCCCTTGGCCACGCCAGCGCGCAGCACAACCTCCTCGACGCGCAACGCTTCATAGCCGGACTGCGCCACCAGTTCGGTTGCGGCGTCAATCAGGCGGGCGCGGGTTTTGAGTGTGCGTGCTTGGATTGCTCTTCCCATGACATCGTTTTCGCAGAAAAAATGACCAAGGTCAAATTAATTATTGACCGCGGTCAATTTAAGCGTTTAGAAAATGACCATGGTCAATTTAACAGATGGAATCATATCATGCCTGCCAAGAAAATTACCCTGATCAACGGTCACCCCGGCGAAACCTCCCTGTCGCGGCACCTGATTGAAACCTATGCCGATGCCGCGCGCGATGCAGGCCACGATATCCGGCTGATCCAATTGCCCGAGCTTGATTTCGACATGGACTACGGGATGGGCGGATATTCCGACTACAAACCGCTGGAACCGCAGATCGAGACGGTGCTGGCCGATCTGGAATGGGCCGATCACGTTGTGCTGGCGGCACCCATGTGGTGGGGCGGCATTCCGGCCAAGCTGAAGGGGCTGTTTGATCGCATCCTGCTGCCCGGGCGCACCTTCGATACCCGCAACCTTGATGCGCTGGGGATGCCGTCACCGATGCTCAAGGGCAAAACGGGGCGCGTGATCATGACCTCGGACAGCCCGCGCTGGTATCTGCGGCTGGTGCACGGCGACGCCATGTGGCGCCAGTTGCGCGGCCAGATCTTCGGCTTTGTCGGGATCAAGCCGACCCGCCTCACCTATTTTTCCGGCACCACCCACCCCAAGGATGGCGCGGTGGATCGCTGGACGGAAACGGTGCGGCAAATCGGGGCGCAAGCTGCCTGAGAATCAGGGCGTGGCACCACAGCCGACCGACTGTGCCGCGCCCGAAAACTCGCCCCGATTGCGTGACAATGCCGCAGAAAATTCGTATGGTGCGCCCAAGAAAACAAAGGGCCCATCAATGGCGGAAAACGAGCAAAACCCCGAAGACTATGGCGCGGATTCTATCAAGGTTCTCAAGGGCCTGGAAGCCGTGCGCAAACGTCCGGGGATGTATATCGGCGACACCGACGACGGCAGCGGTTTGCACCACATGGTCTACGAGGTGGTCGATAACGGCATTGACGAGGCTCTGGCCGGCCATGCGGACGCTGTCACCGTGACAATTCACGCGGATTCTTCGGTGTCCGTGTCAGATAATGGCCGGGGTATTCCGGTGGGCATCCACGAAGAAGAAGGCGTGTCCGCCGCCGAGGTCATCATGACCCAGCTCCACGCGGGCGGTAAATTCGACAGCAACTCCTACAAGGTCTCCGGCGGCCTGCACGGCGTGGGCGTTTCGGTGGTGAACGCACTGTCGGTCTGGCTCGAACTGCGCATCTGGCGCGATGGCAAGGAACATGTCGCGCGCTTCGAACACGGCGAAACGGTCAAACACCTCGAAGTGGTGGGCGACGCGGGTGACCGCACCGGGACCGAAGTGCGCTTTCTGGCGTCAACCGGCACGTTTTCCAACCTCGAATACTCTTTCGACACGCTGGAAAAACGCCTGCGCGAGCTGGCGTTTCTGAACTCCGGCGTGCGCATTATCTTGGTCGACGAACGCCCCGTCGAACACCTGAAAACAGAGCTGTTCTACGAAGGCGGCGTCAAGGAATTCGTCAAATACCTCGACCGCTCGAAATCCAGCGTCATGCCCGAGCCGATCTTTATCCACGGCGAACGCGATGAAATCGGCGTCGAGATCGCGATGTGGTGGAACGACAGCTACCACGAAAACGTCCTGCCCTTTACCAACAACATCCCGCAGCGCGACGGCGGCACCCACATGGCGGGCTTTCGCGGCGCGCTCACCCGGACGATCAACAACTACGCCCAATCCTCCGGCATCGCGAAAAAGGAAAAGGTCAGCTTTACCGGCGACGATGCGCGCGAGGGGTTGACCTGCGTGCTGTCGGTCAAGGTCCCCGACCCGAAATTCAGCTCCCAGACCAAGGACAAGCTGGTCAGTTCCGAAGTCCGCCCAGCGATCGAGGGGCTGGTGAACGAAAAACTGGCCGAATGGTTCGAGGAAAACCCGACCGAAGCCAAGATCATCGTCGGCAAGATCATCGAGGCTGCGCTGGCCCGTGAAGCCGCCCGCAAGGCGCGCGAACTGACCCGCCGCAAAACGGCGATGGACGTGAACTACCTCGCGGGCAAGCTGAAAGACTGTTCCGAAAAAGACCCCAGCAAGACCGAAGTGTTCCTTGTCGAGGGCGACAGCGCCGGCGGCTCCGCCCAAACCGGCCGCGACCGACGCACCCAGGCCGTCTTGCCCCTGCGCGGCAAGATCCTGAACGTGGAACGCGCCCGCTTTGACCGGATGCTGTCGTCTCAGGAAATCGGCAACCTCGTGATGGCGCTCGGCACCGGGATCGGGCGCGACGAATTCGACATTTCCAAACTGCGCTACCACAAGATCGTCATCATGACCGACGCCGACGTGGACGGCGCGCACATCCGCACGCTGCTGCTGACGTTCTTCTACCGGCAAATGCCCGAACTGATCGAAGGCGGCTTCCTCTACATCGCGCAACCGCCGCTGTACAAAGTCAGCCGCGGCAAATCCGAGGTTTACCTGAAGGACCAGACCGCGCTCGACGACTACCTCGTCGAACAGGGCACCGAAGGCGCCATGCTGCGTCAGGGCAATGGCGAAGAAATCGGCGGCGCCGACCTGATGCGCGTCGTCGAAGAGGCCCGGCAGCTGAAACGCGTGCTCGACGCCTTCCCGACCCACTACCCCCGCCACATCCTTGAACAGGCGGCGATTGCCGGGGCGTTCGTCCCCGGTGCCGTGGATGCCAACCTGCAAGGCGTGGCCGACAAGGTTGCCGAACGGCTCAACCTGATCGCGTTGGAATGGGAACGCGGCTGGCAGGGCCGCATCACTCAGGACAAAGGCGTCCGGCTCGCCCGCATCCTACGCGGCGTCGAGGAGGTGCGCACCCTCGACGGCCCGATGCTGCGGTCTGGTGAGGCACGCAAGACCGGGTCGTTCACCCAAGGCCTGCAAGACGTCTACGGCATGCCCGCCACGCTGGTGCGCAAGGATCGCCCGCAGGCCATCCTCGGCCCGCTCGACCTGCTCGCCGCCATATTGGAAGAGGGCGAACGCGGCCTGTCCCTGCAACGCTACAAGGGATTGGGCGAAATGAACCCGGATCAACTGTGGGAAACCACACTGGACCCGGACGCGCGCACCCTTCTTCAGGTCAAGGTGGCCGACATGGCCGAGGCGGACGACCTCTTTACCAAGCTGATGGGCGACGTGGTCGAACCGCGGCGCGAATTCATCCAGAAAAATGCACTGAGCGTGGAAAATCTGGATTTCTGAGCGGTCGCTTCCCACACCTCCCTACACCAGCCGATGAACCAGGCGCGGTCTGAGCTGAAACCCGCTCAAACCCGCCTAAATACGGTCTATTTTCTGCAATTCGGCTCAGGATTCGGGCGCCGTTGACGCGTCAGCCGCGTCCGCATTCACAATTGATTAAGCCGGATGCCCTACCTCACACGCATGGTGGGTACTGACGAACATTATCTTGAAACGGAACTGAACACGCTGATTCAAAGCGATCCCGAAATGTGGCGTTTTCTGCAGCAGGGATCCCTGGACGGTGTTTGGTACTGGGATCTGGAACATCCCGAGGCCGAGTGGATGAGCCCCGAAATGTGGCGCCTCCTCGGGGTGGACCCGGCGACAAGGCGGCATGATCCCGCCGAATGGCAGGACCTCATCTTTCAGGACGATCTGCAGATCGCGCTCCAGAACTTTCAAAAGCACTGCGCCGACCCGAATTACCCCTACGACCAGATCGTGCGCTATCGGCATGCGGATGGCTCGACCGTATGGGTCCGCTGTCGCGGCATGGCGATCCGTGACAACACCGGCAAACCCATACGGATGCTGGGCGCGCACAATGATCTGACGGCCGTCAAACGTGGCGAAGAGGTCACCAAAAACGCCCTGCGCGAAACCGCGGCGGCGAACGAGGAACTGCACAGTTTCGCCTACAGCATCTCGCATGACCTCAAGGCGCCGGCGGGCACCATGCACCTGCTGCTCCAGGAGATCATCGACGGCGGCACGGAAAACCTGTCCGAAACGCAACGTGAACTGCTGGACCTCGCGCAGGACACCGCCGCCCACATGCGGCAATTGGTTGACGAAATGCTGACCTACACCCGCATCATCGGTGACGAACCGGAATGCAAACCGGTATCATTGCGCGACACCGCCGAAATGGCCCGCAGGATCTTGGCACCTTTGATTTCCGACACCGGCGCAGAACTCAAAATCGACGACCATCTGCCCGTTGTGCCGGGGGATCCGACGCAGTTGAAAACGCTGATGCAGAACCTGTTGGAAAACGCCCTGAAATATCGCGATCCGCACCGGCACCCAATCCTGACGGTCAAAGCCCTGGAAACACGCGTTGGATTCGCGGTGTCCGACAACGGCATCGGCATCGCCAGGGAACATCAGGACCGCGTGTTCGAAATGTTCAAACGCCTGCATCGCAGCGATGAGATTTCCGGAACCGGTCTCGGGTTGACCCTGTGCCAACGTGTGGTCCGGAACCATGGCGGCGACATCCGGGTGGCATCCGAACTGGGCAAGGGAACGACGTTCACCGTCTTTCTGCCTAGGTCCTGCACATGACCGTTCAGCCCGCCATCGGCTCGATCATGCTGATCGACGACAACACGATTGATCAGCGCCTTTGCCAACGGCTGATCGAACGGTCCGGCCTCGTCGGTCGCTTTGTCGGGTTCTTGTCGGCCGAAGACGCACTGGACCATCTGAAACAGCCGGACTGCCCAGCCATTGACGCGATCCTTCTGGACGTGAACATGCCCCGCATGGACGGCTTCGAATTTCTCGAAGCGGCAACCGCGGACCTCGGGGAACGCTTCGCCAACATGATCGTGATGATGCTGACAACGTCACTTGACCCGCGCGACCAGAAAAGGGCGCAGGAATTCGCGGTGGTAAAGGACTACTGCAACAAGCCCTTGTTGAGCGAATACCTTGAACGACTGCCGGACCTGTTGGCAAAGCATCGGACCTGAATGCCGCATCGCTGCCGTTTTGGCGCAGGCGCCCAACCCGTGTCGGCTGGCACATGGTTTTGTCGATGCAAGGGCCCGCCGCGGCCCGGGTGCCCACACGGTTGGCACCAACACCCGGCCAGACGATCGTCCTAACAGCGCCTCGATCCGCGAACGCGCAAACGCGTTATCCGCTGGCAATGCCGCACACTGCGGAACCGTCCATCGCAGGAATCTGTGCCGAACCCACGAAATCCGTTCCGTCGCGCCACGCATCCGCCACCTCCGTGTAGGTTTTGAACACCAACATCGCGCCCGCTTCCACGTCATCGGCGCCCTGCGCATCAATCTGGTCAAGCGCGCAGAGAACGGCCCCCCAGACGTCAGTATCCCGCGCCGGGAACAACAGCGCAGCGCCGTCGCCAAGATGCGCCCGAATGTGTTTCGCGATCACGGCTGCGCCCAAAGCCGACCCATGCATCACGTACAGACCGCCCAGCAGGGCATGCCGCCCCAGGGGAAAATCCGCTGCACACCCGCATGGAACAGCGGGACCCAAGGCTGTCCGAAGATCCGCGACATACCCCGACAGCGACAGCTTTTCCCAAACGCCTGACGCCGCACGCGCGGTCTCAAGCCAATGGGCAACGATATACGACACCGCGGCCGCATCTCGTGCGTCCTGCAGACGGACGTCATGTTGCAGCAGCTGCCGCAGTAGCGGGTGCCGATGTAACTCCTGGTGGATCGGGTGCGTTGCGCGCCTCAGGCGGGCGCGGGTCCTCTCATGCATGCGCCGTGCGCGGCATTTCAAACACGAACCGGGCACCGTCGGTGTACCCCGTGTCAAGGCGCAGGTGGCCATCATGGTTCTTTGCAATCTCCGCACAAATCGCCAATCCGAAACCTGACCCCTCTCCTTCGCTCTGCAACCGCGTGGCCTGTTCAAAGATCTTCTCGGCATAGCGTGCCTCAATACCCGGGCCATTGTCCGTCACGGTCAGACGCAAATCCCCTTTCTGGGTAATGCCCCCCTCGATCGCAATTTCGAGCGGATCGTCCGAGACGCCATATTTGATCGCGTTGCCGCACAGGTTCAGTATCAGGCGGGTCATCAGGTCGGGAACCACACGCCATTCCGGCAGCGTGCCAAATTCGATCCGACCACCGGCAGAGGCCAGGTCGTGCGAAATCATCTTGTGTGCCTCTTCGACAATCTCAGTCAGGTCAACGGTCTGAAACACGGGTTTCTGATCTTGCAACAGGCTTATTTCCAGCAGGCTGTGGGTCAGGTGCTGCAGCTTTTTCGCCTGTTCCAGAGCAAGCTCCTGATGTTCCCGCGTGCTTTTTGCCTCGAACCCGTCCTCTTCCATCCAGCTCAGCGCTGCACTGATCCCGCGCAGGCTGCTTTGGATATCGTGGGCCGCGGTATGGGCGAATTTGCGGAGCGACGAGTTTTCCTCTTTCAGCAACAGTTGCGACGTCATGATGTCGAGGAATTCCTTGAAAATCTCGCGCGCGGCTTCCAGCTCCGCCTCCTGCCACGGCAGGCTCTGATCACGGTGCTCTTCGACCCATTTGTCAAACGAATGGCGCGGCCCCAGCGTGGCTCCTGTTTTGGGATCCACCAGAACCTTGGCCTTTGGGCGCCCGGCCCACTCCACCTGCCGCGTGATGGGACCCCGGAACCACAAAAGCTGGCACACACGGTGCATCACGATGGGCTGAACCAGCACACCGCACGCGGTTTCCATGTGTTCAACGGCTTCGGGCAATTCGGCATGCAGCGCGGCGGTCTGGAACTGGTCCAGTTCTTCCATGTTGGCCTTGCTCCAGACCACCAGCTTGCGAATGAATTCTTCCGGCGGTACCGCGCCCGACGTGTGCAGGGTGTTGCCGAACTGAAAGGCAAACCCGTCCGCGCGCAGAAATTTCTGCAGGATCGGCACCAGCGTCTTGATCACGTCCTCGACGTCGCCGGTGCGGCGCATTTCGGCGGCAAATTCGTTTTCGATCCGGCGCAGGCGGCCGATCATGTCGGCGGTGGCCGTCCGCTCGGTCTGATCGTATTTCAGCATCAGGGCGGTGCCGATTTCCTGCACCAGGCTCCAGCTGTCTGCAGGGACCACCGCGGGTACACGGGTGTGACAGGCGATCAGCCCCCACAATTTCCCCTTGTCCATCAGGCTGCAGGAAAACGAACTGCCCGCACCGATATTGCGCAGATACGCGGTGTGCATCGCCGACACGGACCGGTTCATGGCCCAGGTCAGGTCAATCTGGCCCGCGCCGGCGTCTGCGGCGCGGATCGCGATGTTGTCATCATCCACCCGACCGACAAACCGGTAGGGCACAATCTCCATCAGCGCGCGCACCTGTTTCGGAATGTCGGAATCGGGGAAATGAAGCCCGAGATAGCTGGGCAAGGACCCATCATTGCTTTCGGCCGTGGTTTCCCCCGACCAATCCGGCAAAAAGCGGTAAATCTTGACCCGGGCAAAGCCGGTGATCGCGCGCACGGTGTCACAGGCGATCTGCATCGCCTCGTCGAGCGTGGGCGCGGCCATGATCTGGGCACTGGCCGGGCCGCTCATCCGCATCCGTTTGCGCGCGCGCGACGGCGATGGCGATTCGTTCAAAACGAATTCCACGAACCTGCGCCCATCATGCGTGTGGCTGACCGTATCATAGACACGGTTGCCGACCTCGCGTTGGCTTTCGAGGATCTCGTGCACGATATTCGTGCTTTCCGTCAAACCGTTCAATTCCTCTGCAATGTCCGGGGCCACAGCGGATATCGGCTGTCCCAGAACGGCATCAATCGGTATCGAAAGAAAATCCGCGATATTCTCAGACGCACCCACAATGCGATCCTTGTCGGGATCAATGACAAGAAGCGCGCCAGTATTCATGATCATGCCGGACAGATGAATCTGCTCTCTGTCGCAGCTGTCAAGCGTGGCGCCCGACGTGCGTTTGAAGAAATTCCCCAGCGACATGTTCATTTCGGATCCTTCGATGCGTTTCGGCGGAACCTGATGAAAACCCATTGAATAAGTGTGAATTCACAATCGGCAATGGCGCGGCGGCCGTGATTTGTTTCGGCGGCCTGCGCAATCGGACAAATCTCTGATCCAATTGCCCGACATTGATCCGACCGGCCCGGTTCGGTATGACGACGCGACCACAGGATTTTGGCTTCAGAACTCTGACCCCCTTCAACCGATCGGCGTAAAACAGAAATGGGACAGCCCGCACATCAGCCGCTTGAAAACCGCAACGCGGTAAGCGACGAAGACGCCCGGACACGGGCCGAAGCGTTCCATGCCGAGATCAAGACGCGGCGCACGGTGCGCGACTATGACACCCGGCCCGTGCCGCAGGACGTCATCGAAGCTTGCATTGCCGCCGCCGGCACCGCGCCATCAGGCGCCAACCAGCAGCCCTGGCATTTCGTCGCCGTCCGCGACGCGCAGACCAAGGCGCAGATCCGCGAGGCCGCCGAGATCGAGGAACGCAAGTTCTACGACGGCGGCGCCAGCGACGAATGGCTCGAGGCGCTGGCCCCCATCGGCACCGACGCGCACAAACCGCACCTGACGGATGCCGCATGGCTGATCGTGGTCTTTGCCCAGCGCTTTGGCGTGGCCGACGATGGCAGCAAGGTCAAACATTATTACGTGCCCGAAAGCGTCGGCATCGCCACCGGGATGCTGCTGACCGCGCTGCACATGTCCGGGCTGGTCACA
>JBCBAV010000024.1:0-35842 GCA_038532285.1 Pseudomonadota bacterium
TACGGCTATAAACGGGTCACCACCGACTTTCAGTCGATGGTGATTTCGTCGACCGGCGGCAGCTATTCGGCTGGCGGCGTGCGTGCGACGACGCAGCGGTTGATTGATGAACGGGGCTCGCTGGTGTCCACCTCGAACCCGACCGATCTTGCGGTGCGCGGACGCGGCCTCCTGCCGGTCTCGCGACAGGCGGAAATCGAGATCGGCAATGGCGCGGCACAGATGATGCTGACCACCACGGGGTCATTCAGGACCGATGCCAACGGGTATCTCGTGTCAGAATCCGGGCTGGTGCTGATGGGATGGCCGGCCCTGCCCGACGGATCGATCCCCAACTTTCCGCGGGACACAAGTGACGGGTTGGAGCCGGTACAGATCAACGTGAACCAATTTTCCAGCGAACCGACAACGGAGATCTCACTGGGTGTGAACTTGCCCGCGACAGACACAGACGCGGGAAGCACTGGAACCTCACAGAACCTGTCGATCGAGTATTTTGACAATCTGGGCACCTCGGAAAGCATCAACATCACCTTCACACCGACAGTTCCGGTGGCCGGTTCGTCAAATGAATGGACAATGACGTTGACCGACAGCGCGTCAGTTCCTCCGGGAGCGACCATTGGCGAATACACCTTGACGTTCAATGACAGCCAGACCGACGGCGGAACGCTGGCAACGGTGACCACGGTTTCAGGCGGCGCATACAGTAGTGATGGTACGTTCATCGTAAACGTGGCGGGTGGGCCGATCGAGATTGATATCGGTGAAATCGGTGCGAGCGATGGTCTGACCCAGCTATCGGATAGCTTTGCGCCGGTGTCGATTTCCAAGGACGGCACGCCCGTGGGCAACATGACCAATGTCGAAGTGGACCCCAATGGTTATGTCACAGCGTTCTTTGACACTGGGATCAACCGCACGGTTTACCAGATTCCACTGGTCGATCTGCCCAATCCGAATGGCATGGTGGCACTGGATATGCAGACCTACCTGCCATCTCCTGAAAGCGGCAGCTTTTTCCTGTGGGATGCTGGAGACGGCCCAACCGGTGACATCGTATCCTACGCGCGCGAAGAAAGCGCAGTGGACGTGGCCGGAGAGTTGACCGCGATGATCCAGACGCAGCGCGCCTATTCGTCGAACGCCAAGGTGATCCAGACCGTCGATGAGATGCTGCAGGAAACCACCAACATCAAGCGGTAACCAAAGCCTAAGGAGTGACGGGCCATGACCCTGACCAGTGCCCTGAATGCCGCGATGACCGGTTTGCGCGCCGCAAGCCGGTCGTCGGAGATTATTTCCTCGAACATCGCCAATGCAACGACAGCGGGCTACGGGCGTCGCACGCTTGAGACATCAGCGAACACCAGCCAGTTTCTGAGCGGTGTGCGCATCAACGGCGTTGTGCGCCACGTCGATGCACAGGTTTTGGCCGACCGCCGCCTGGCCGACGCGGAATTTGGCTACCGCTCTGAGACCACCACATTTCTGAGCCGGATCGAAGATCTTATCGGCACCCCGGACTCTGCCGGTTCGCTGTCGGCACGCCTGTCAGACTTCAACAGCGCGATCATCACGGCCGCCAGCCGGCCGGATGCAAGCGAACGGCTGAATTCCACCGCCCTCGCTGCCCGCGATCTGGCAAATACGCTTAGAAGCGCGTCCGAGGGGATTCAGGACGCACGCACCCAAGCCGATCGGAATATCGATGCGCAGATCAATCGGCTGAACGACGCCTTATCATCGGTACGCGATGTGAATACGCAAATCGTTGCCGCCTTTTCACAACGCAAGGATACCGCCGCCCTACAGGATCAAAGGCAGGTGCTGATTGATGAGATCAGCGAGATAGTACCGGTGCGGGTTGTTGATCGCGACTATGGTGCCGTCGCGTTGTTTTCCACGGGCGGCGCGATCTTGTTGGACGGAACGCCCGCAGACATCGAATTTGACCCGTCAAACGTTGTTACGCCTTACATGGCAATCCAGAACGGCACGCTGTCGGGCGTTACGGTCAATGGTTTTTCGGTATCTACCTCTTCGATCACCGGAAAACTGCGCGGCGGTACGCTTGGCGCGCAATTCGAGATCAGGGACGAACTGGGACCTGCTGCCCAAACACAATTGGATGCCATTGCGCGCGACCTTATCGAACGGTTCGAGGATACGGGTGTCGATCCAACACTGGCACCTGGCCAACCCGGCCTTTTTACGGACCAAGGCACCGTTCTGGACCCCTTGGCAGAAGAAGGGCTGGCAAGCCGGATTGCCCTCAACGCCCTTGTCGATCCGGCACAAACCGGCGAGACATGGCGCCTGCGCGACGGATTGGGCGCCACCACACAGGGCGATGCAGGAAACGCAACTCTTCTCAACGCGTTGTCAGATGCGCTGACCAGTACACGCACACCCGCTTCGGGTGGTTTTGGCGTTGGCGCGTTTTCCGCACTCGATCTGACGTCATCCTATAGCTCGCAACTTGGCACAAGCAGACTGCGCTCTGACCAACTGCTCAGTTTTGCGTCTGCGCAACTGAACGAATTGCGCCAAATGGAATTGACCGACGGTGTCGACAGCGATGTCGAAATACAGCGCCTGCTGATCGTCGAACAGGCCTATGCCGCGAACGCACGCGTGGTGCAGACCGTTGATGAAATGATGGAAACCTTGCTGAGGATCACCTGATGATAAACGGAACTTCCTTTGGCGATCTGGCCCAGTCGTTCATCTTGCAACGGCGTGGTGCCGATTTGAAGGCCGAAATGGCACGGCTGAACACGGAACTGGTGACAGGTCAGGTCAGCGACCCCAAGGCTGTGCTGGCTGGCAATATCAGCTATCTCGCCGACATTGAAAATGACCTGCGCCTTCTGGACAGCTATCGCGTGGTAACGGCGGAGGCACAAACCTTTACCGATTCCATGCAAAATGCTCTGGACCGCATCCAAACAAGCAGCACCAGCTATAGCCAGGATCTTCTGGCGGTGGCGAATAACGCGGTCAGCCCTGTTCTGGATCAATATGCCGTCGACGCCAGGGCCGAGCTGGAAACTGTGGTGAGCGCCCTGAATACGACCGTCGCTGGGCGCACGGTCTTTGCCGGCGCTGCCACTGATCGGTCCGCGATTGGCGATGTCGACGCCATCATCGCTGCAGTACAAACTGCGGTCACAGGTGCCACGTCGATCGACGACATCTTTACTGCGGCAGATGCCTGGTTCGACGATCCTGCAGGCTTCACAGCAACGCTTTATAACGGTTCCGACGACAGTGTATTGCCATTTCGGGTCGGCGACAGCGAAACCGTCGACGTCCCCTACACCGCCGACGAAACCGAATTGCGCGAGGTGGTCAAAGGACTGGCGCTCGCTGCACTTGCTGGTCAGGGCGGGTTGGGTTTTACCGCAGACGGGCAACGCGAATTCATGACCCGCGTCGGCACCAATCTGTTGACAGCACAGGCAAGTCTAACTGCGTTACGCGCCGATGTGGGCGCTTCGCAGGAACGCATTGATCAAATCGCAAGCCGGAACGCCGCGGAAAGTCTGTCTCTCGACTATGCCAAAGGCGCTCTGCTGGGCGTCGATCCCTATGAGACCGCAACCAAATTGGAGGAAGTCCAATTCCAACTGCAAAGCCTTTACACCGTCACCGCCCGAATGTCCGATCTCACGCTGGTGAATTTCATCCGATGATCCAGTTCTTAACGATCATACTGGCGTTCACGCTCACTCTACCGGCATATGCCGGGCCTGTGCGGCTCAAGGATCTGGTGGAATTTGACGGTGTCCGCGGAAACGATCTGGTTGGCTACGGTCTTGTCGTGGGGTTGGACGGAACTGGCGATGGGCTTCGCAACGCACCTTTTACCGAAGAGATCATGTCCAATGTCCTCGAGCGACTGGGCGTCAACGTTACCGGAGAGCAGTTCCGACCGAAAAACGTAGCAGCGGTCTTTGTCACATCCAGCCTTCCACCGTTCGCCCGCGCCGGATCACAAATCGACGTCACGGTGTCAGCGATCGGTGACGCGCAAAGCCTGCTTGGCGGCACTCTGATCATGACACCGCTCAACGCGGCTGACGGACAGATTTATGCTGTCGCACAGGGTACGGTCATCGCTGGCGGGGCGGTTGCCGAAGGCGATGGCGCGCGCGTAACCCAAGGTGTGCCAACGGCTGGTGTCATTCCCGCCGGCGCACGGGTCGAGCAGGAGGTTGACTTCGAGTTGAGTTCGCTGACGGATATGCGGCTTGCTTTGCGCGACGCCGATTTCACCACTGCCGCTCGTATTGAGACCGCGATCAATTCGGAATTTGGGCGCTCGGTCGCAATCATGCTGGATTCAGGCACGGTTGGGCTGGATATCACCCGGACAGGTGCACGGTCAGTGGCGCATGCTTTGGGTCGGATCGAGAACATTGCTGTTGAACCGGAACGGAAAGCACGGGTTGTCGTCGATCAACGGTCCGGGACAATCGTGATGGGTGACGACGTACGCATATCGCGGGTGGCTGTGTCGCAAGGGAACCTTACTCTGCGGGTGCAGGAACAACCGATTACCGTGCAACCCAATCCGTTTTCTGACGGAGAAACCGTGATAGTTCCGCGCACTGCCGCGGATATTGAAGAGGAAGAAGGTACGGGGCTTGCCGAGGTGCCAGATGGCACGTCACTGTCTCAGGTGATCGCCGGTCTCAATGCTCTTGGTGTCGCGCCGCGTGACATGATTGATATCCTTAAGAGCATCAAAGCGGCCGGTGCGCTTCACGCTGAATTTATCGTCAGGTAAGGGCGATTGCTTAGTTGTCGGCGTCAAAAAGCGGTCGCCGAAGCACGCAGGTGGTGAAGCGTTCGGTCAAAAGTAACTCTGGACCAGACTTCCCGCGATCAGGGTCCATCCGTCTGCGACCACAAAGAACGCCAGTTTGAACGGCAACGATACGATCGCCGGTGGCACCATCATCATACCCATGCTCATCAAAACGGCAGCTGCGACAAGGTCTATGATGAGGAATGGCAGGAAAATCAGGAAACCGATTTGAAAGGCTCTTGCGATTTCCGAGAGCATGAAGCTGGGAATCATTACGGAAAGCGGAGCATCCTCGGTCAATGCCAGGCCCGCCGTATCCGGTCGAAGTTCTGCCATGGCAACAAATGTCTCGGGATCCAAGCGGCCGACCATGAATGTGCGGAACGGCGCCAGCGTACGTTCAAATGCGGTTTGCGCATCAATCTCTTCATTGGTCAGCGGGGCGAGGCCATTTGTCCATGCTTCCGTGAAAACAGGTTCCATAATGAAATAAGTCAGGAACAATGCGAGGCTGACGATCAGCATGTTGGGCGGTGACTGCTGTAACCCGATCCCTTGGCGCAGAATCGACAGAACCGTGACCAGGAACGGGAAACAGGTCACCATGATTGCCAGACCAGGTGCGAGACTAAGAATGGTGACAAGCGCAATGAGCTGAAGCGTGCGGGCCGTGATGGATGCGTCATCCCCCAACGAGATAGACACATCTTGGGCCAGCGCCACCGATGGTAGGATCACCATGACCCCGATGAGCAGCAGACGGGGCAACATGTTCTTAAACGTTAGCGCCAGTTTCGAGGACTTCGGTCAGGCGAACCACCAGTTGCCCGGCTTCCGCGCCTTCGGCTTCTTCGAGCATGCCGCGCGCGATGAGAGTCTCGCCGACATAAAGATCCACCGGATCATCAATACGTTTGTCGAGCGTGAGCACTGCATTCGGCCCCAACATCACGAGGTCCCGGACCAACGGGCGCGCGCGACCTACAGATACGGTGATATCGATCGGCACCGCCGTGAAAGGATTGTTGGTGTCAGATGCAAGCGACGTCTTATCTGGATGCTCAGACATGATCGATGTCCTTCCGTTGCGCTTCGAAAAAGTCGGTTATGGCAGCGTCGACCTCTGAAATTGCTCTGCCCAGATCCACGCTGTATTCAGACTGGCCAAGTTTGATCTGTGCCTGATCGGACGCGAGACTGTCGTCGGATTTCAGGCTGTAGCGATCAAGAACATGTTCAAGCGCTGCTTCGACGCTGGGAATTGCATTGGGGTTCACGACCAATTCGATCTCACAATCAACGCCATCCTGTGCATGAGATCGAATCAGATCGCATATGTGATTTCCAAGGGTATGTTGTGCCATCAAAGGCAGGCAATTCGACACCAGCGCCTTCATCAACTCCTCAACGTTTCTAATGAGTTGTGCGCGCATCTCATGGTATTGAAAGGATGCATCCTGCAGATTATTGGCCAGCGCGGTTGAAACAGATTTTCCAATGGACTGTTGGGCCTTGATCGCGTCATCCCAACCGGCTTGATAACCAGCCTCGAAAGAAACCAGCTTGGCATCCTCGAGTGCATCGAGTTCTTTTTCAAGTCGCGGTGAGTTTAAAACCTCATCAGCGCTTCCGAAGTCCTGATAGAGGGCGAATGGTAGTGTCACGCCCGCTCCTCCTTTTCCTCAAGCCAACTACGCAGAATTTCAACCGTCTCTTCCTGTCTTTCGCCAATCATGTTGCGCAGACGGTCAACGGGGTCAGCAGCTTCGGACGCCAATGCGCCCATCGCATCGGGAGTGTTCATTGCAGGGAGCGCTGGCAAGTCGCCGAGATCGGGCAATGGGGCATCGAGGTCAATATCCGGGAAGTCCGAACCCTGGTCAGGCCCGCCTTCTTTGGATGATGCCAAGTCATTTTCTCCGGATGCGCCACCCGCAGGTGGCAGTGCAGGCACCTGGGGCGTTGGATTTTGCGACAGGATCGGGCGCACCACAAACAGGCCGAGAATGACGGTCACTGCGCCCAGCACCAGCATTTGAAGCGCTGACATCAAATCGAAATCAAAAAGGTCCATGAAGGAAGTCTGCACTTCTGTGCCCTGCGGTGGCGCGGCCAGCAAAGCCATCGATTTGATTGTAATCACATCGCCTCGCGCCTCGTCATAACCGACAGCGGATTCGACCAACTCACGCAACGCGCCCAATTCCTCATCCGAACGCGGTTGCGCTTCGGTCTGGTCGCTACCGCTGGCTTGAACCGCGTCGTTGACCAAGACCGCTACCGTCAATCGTTTTATCGCGCCGGGCGCTCTGGTTACCGCGCGCTCTGTCTCGGACACTTCATAATTCACCCGTTCGCGGGTTTCCGAGTCTTGGGAATTTGAGGTGTCGCCTCCACCCGCCTCGCCGTCTGGCAAATTGGAGGCGACCGTGACATTGCCTCCGCCCTGCTCATTGGAGTTGCTCGTGCGTTCTTCGGTGTCTGTGCTAATCGCCACTCGACCTTCAGGATCAAAGCGACGTTCGCGAATCTCTTCCGTCTCGTTCACGGTCTCGACACTGACTTCAACAACCGCGTTTCCAGGCCCCACACGCGCCTCAAGAAGTCGTTCAACGCGTTCGCGCAGTACGACGGCTTTGTCGTCAGCACCCGATGCTGGCGTGTCTTCGTCAGATGATCCGATAACATTTCCGTTGGAATCGATGACAGTGACGTCTTCGGGCGAAAGACCCGCCACAGCAGAAGCGACCAAAAAGCGTATCGCCTTGCCTTGTCCTGACGACAGCCCGGAACCGTTCGGAGTGATGGCGACAGATGCCGTCGGTTCAACGCCTCGCTGAAATGGCGTTGCGCCGTTGGTCGCGATGTGAACTCGCGCCGAAGAGATATGCGTACTGGCGGCGATGGTACGGGCCAGTTCGCCTTCTTTTGCGCGCCAGTAGGCTGCATCAAACATTTGCGACGTCGTGCCAAAGCCGGAGAGCCCGTCAAGAAGTTCGTACCCTTGCGCCCCATTCGCAGGGAGGCCTTCGCTTGCGAGGGTCATGCGCAATTGATCCCGCGCGCGCGATTCAACAAAGATCGAATCGCCGCGGATCTCAAACGGTACACCACGCTGTTCAAGCGAACGCACAACGTCGCCAGCCGCGCCACTGTCCAAACCCGCATAAAGAAGCGTCATTGATGGTGCGGACGCGATACGGGACATGGTAATGATTGCCAGAAACATAACAAATGTCGCCACAACGACGGCAATCTGCCGCCGGAAATCCATGTTCATCCATGCATTCAGTAACTGCTGCACTTTGGCCTCCGTCACGCCGCACGTTCTGCGCGGCTCAGGTCACAGCAATGAACCATCAGACTTAACAATCGGTTAGTTGATCTGTGCCAAAACCCCGCACAAGCAACTTTGCGGAGCGGACATGACAGACGCATCGGCAGATCCTGTCGAGGAAGATGTAAAATCCTCGAAAATGCCATTGGTTCTTGGGCTGGTCGCTGCCCTCGTCGGGGGCGGCGGCGGGTTTTTTGTGACCTTTACCGGCATTCTCTTTGCACCCGAATCGCCGGAAGTCATCGAGGAAGAAATTGACGAGACCGGACCGCTGCCGGATGTCGCCTTCATCGCCGTTGACCCAATCATCGTTAGCCTCGGCGGCGGTTCTGAAAAACAGCATCTTCAGTTCCGCGCACAGCTCGAAGTACCAACACGCCACAGCGAAGATGTGCAAACGCTCTTGCCGCGCGTTGTCGATGTGCTCAACGGGTATCTGCGCGCGCTCGAGCCGCGCGATATCGAAGCAGCCTCGGCACTAACCCGCCTGCGTGCTCAGATGTTGCGGCGGGTGCAAATCGTTGTCGGAGCGAACCGCGTAAACGATCTGCTCGTCATGGAATTTGTCGTGAATTGAGGAAACCAAATGGACTTGATTGCTGACATCTTGCTGGCCGCCGGTGCCTTCGCGGCTGCATTCTACTGTTTCATCCTTGGCCGCAGGCTGAAAAAGTTCAACAGCCTTGAGCAAGGCGTGGGCGGTGCGGTCGCAGTTTTATCCAGTCAGGTTGATGATTTGACCAGGACGTTGGAAGCAGCGCAAAAAACTGCTGCAACATCGGCCGAAACGCTGAGCGATCTGACCATACGCGCCGAGGAAATGTCGCGCAAACTGGAGTTGCAAATGGCGTCATTGCATGACCTGCCAGACACATCCGCACCCGAAAAAACCGAAGAACCTTCAGCTTCTGCGGATGATCCTCCCGAGCCTATGTTCATGCGTCGAGCGGCGGGAGGCAACTGATGGCAAAACTGGAGAAACGACGGTTTTTTGCATCCAAGGGGTCGATCCTGTTGATCGCGGGGTTGCTGGTTGCATCAGCCGGCTTGCGACTGTTCTTAAGTGCCGGCACGGCATGGGCAGAAGGCGACCTTGCAAATCAGTTGCTAGCACCAGCGAGTTCGACAACCGCGGAACCCGTGCAACAGCCTTCGCGGATCGAAATGACCAGTCTCCTCCAGGCCCTCCAGCAGCGTGAAGCAGATGTAGCAGACCGGGAAGCCGCACTGGACGTCCGGGCAAAATCGCTTGAGATTGCCAAAAGTGAAATTGAACGCCGCATTGTTGCGCTTGAAGAGGCAGAGCAACGGCTGAGCGCGACCCTCGCGCTTGCTGAAACAGCAGCTGAGGACGATCTCGCGCGCCTTACAGCCGTTTACGAGAACATGAAACCCAAAGATGCATCGGCTTTGTTCCAAGCCATGGAACCGGAGTTCGCCGCAGGATTTCTCGCGCGCATGCGACCGGATGCTGCGGCAAAGATCATGGCAGGGCTTGAGCCACAGGCGGCTTACTCGATCAGTGCTATTCTTGCCGGCCGGAACGCAAACGCACCCAAAAACTGACCCGGACTGAGAGTTTTTTAACCGGTCACTGGCAGGGTGCGCCTGAAATGAATTGGCAGGTGTAACACATGCTCGGCATCGTTGGGATCGTAGTTGTATTCGTCATGGTATTCGGCGGCTATTTCCTCGCTGGCGGGAAATTCGGCATTATCATTGGCGCTTTGCCGTTTGAAATGACGATGATCGGCGGCGCGGCGGTCGGCGCGTTTTTGATCAGCAACTCGATTTCCGAGGTAAAGCATACGCTCAAGGATGTTGGCAAGGTGTTCAAAGGACCCAAATGGGTCCAGGATGATTACAAGGACTTGCTCTGCCTGCTTTTTGAATTGATCCGGCTGGCCCGGCAAAACCCGGTTGCGATCGAAGAGCACATTGAAGCCCCTGATACTTCGTCAATTTTCTCCAAGTACCCGAAAATCATCTCCGACGGAGAAGCGACGGCCCTGATCTGCGACACCATGCGGTCCGCGTCAATGAACTACGACGATCCGCACCAGGTCGAGGAAGTCCTCGAAAAACGGATCGAGGCCAACATGCATCACGCATTGCATTCCAGCCATGCGCTGCAAACCGTCGCTGATGGCCTTCCTGCGTTGGGAATTGTCGCGGCGGTGTTGGGCGTGATCAAGACCATGGCATCAATCGACCAGCCCCCTGAAGTATTGGGAAAATTGATTGGCGGCGCATTGGTCGGTACTTTTCTGGGCGTGTTTATGGCTTACGCATTGGTTGGGCCGTTTGCGTCCAAGGTTAAAGCGGTTGTTGAAGAGGACGGCCATTTCTACCTTCTGATTCGCGAAGTGCTGGTAGCCAATCTCCACAACCATTCTACCAACATTTGCATTGAGGTCGGTCGCCAAAATACACCATCGCACTTCCGGCCGAGTTTTTCCGACCTCGAGGAAGCCATCAAATCAGTCAAGCAGTCCGCCGCGTGATGTTTCGTTGGCAACGCATTTGGGTTTTCTCATTTCTAATGCTCGCAACAACGACGTTTGCGCAGGACATTCCTGTCCGTTCGGGCGCGCATGACGGTTTTGCAAGATTGGTGGTTCGTACGCCAAATGGCACAGAATGGTCGTTGCAACCAAGGAATGGCGGTGCAGCTCTCCGCATGTCGGGATATGACGGCAGCTTTGACTTGAGTGGCGTTTTCGATCTGATCGACAGGACGTTCATTCAATCTGTCGAAAATACGGACGGCGGGTTTGACATCGAATTTGCGTGCGATTGCACAGCGCAGGCATTTGAAGTGGACGGCGGGTTTGTGGTCATTGATGTTGCCAAAACACCCGCAGAAGCGATGGCTGCCAATTTACCATCAATTGATTGGCCAGCACCGAAAACCCGTCTCCAACTGCCGGGATCCGCAGAAATCATCAGTTTTGAGGAAATTCCACCGCTCCAAGAATCAATTGAACGCGTACCTCCATCACCCTCTGCACCAGTTCAACCGCGGGAAGTCACACCGCTGTCTCAAGCACGAGAGGCGTTGGCGGACGCTTTACCGGAACCAAGCGATGAAAGCGTAAGTGTGTTGCCGGCCCAGCTGGCCGAAGCACAACGAAATCTTGCACGCCGCGTCGCCATCGCTGCCACCCGTGGCATCCTCGACCCCACATCAGATACGGTCAGCCTGCCAACAAGTTCTCCCTCCCCGCAGATCGACGTATCGATTTTTAATTCGTCCGTTGCGCCCCAAAACACAAGCCGTGTGGCCGCGGCCAATCTTCGCGTGACCAGCAGCTCTGACTTGCCCGGGCAGGCGTTGATTCGGGACTTGGAGTCCACGTCAATGGGCCTGCAATGCCCGGACGAAAACCTTGTTGATGTCGGTGCTTGGGGTACGGAATTGCCGCCCATGCAATATATATCAGACCTGCGCGCGCAGCTTTTTTCCGAAACAGATAGATTGCAACGGGAGATTGCCGTTGATCTGGCAAGGCTTTACTTGCATTTCAGTTTCGGCGCCGAGGCCAGCCAGGTACTGAAGATTGATGCAGACTTGGCTGCAGAACATCCTGAACTTATCGAGATCGCTGAGATAATGGAGTTTGGGAATGTGAATGGAGATGCGTTTTTATCGCGTTTCACAGACTGTTCCAGTGCTGTGTCAATGTGGGCGGTCTTGGCACACGATGATTTAGGCCCATCGGCAACGATTGACGTCAATGCCGCATTGCTTGCCGTGACCGGTCTGCCGATGCATCTGCGCCGTTTCATCGCGCCGATGCTCAGCCGCAAATTTTTGCAGTACGGAGATGAAGCGGCGGCAGCAACTGCATTGCGCAGCCTCGAGCGCGCGCCAGACCCATTGAGCGCCGGAGCAGAGCTCGCGCGCGCAGAGCTACAGATGGCGGAAGGCAACCGAGATGCAGCACAGGAAACACTTGCGGGGGTTGTCGCCTCGAATGAACAACAATCCGCAGAGGCGTTAATCCAGTTTGTAGACTCGTATTTGGCGGCCGATTCTTTGATCGACGAAGACGTCGCCACGTTGGTCGAAGCTTACGCCATCGAAATGCGCGAAGACCCGCTCGGTCCTGAATTGCAACGAACCCATGTGCTAGCGCTGGCGAAGTCAGGACAGTTCGATCAAGCGTTTGCGGCCTTGGACCGGTTTGGCCGCCGCGAAGATGATCCTGTCCGCGATGATCTACGCGCGTCGCTGATTGGCATAGCAACCCGAAACGCGACCGACGTCGTCTTTTTGGAGCACATCTTCACGCATACACGAGCACAGCGAAAAATCGGAACGCCGGCGATAACGCTCGCAGCCACGCAACGCCTGCTGGAATTAGGTTTTCCACACATGGCTTCGTCACTCCTCTCAATGCAGGAAGAGCTCCCAAATTCAGCACGCGTAAAGAAGCTTCGTGCGCAGCTGGCGCTTGACCTTGGTCGTCCCCTGGAGGCAGAGGCAATGCTTTTTGGGTTGGAAAGCGACCAGGCCAAACGGCTCCTCGCTGAAGCAGAAGCGCAAAGTTCCAACTTCGATACTGCATCCGTTCTGTTTGCTGATATCGGTGACGAAGATGCGCGCGTTCGGAATGCTTTTTTGGCGGAAGATTGGGACAGCCTTGCAGCTGAGGGTAACAGTCCATTGGCCGGGGTCGCCAGCCTGATCGATGTCCCGGTAGATGACATCGGTAACACGGAAGGGATGTTGGGCAGATTGAACAGCTCGCTATCCGAAAGCGCACGTGCGCGCGATCTCATCCAATCACTTTTGACGCTGGAAACAACAGAATAGCCATGAACGGGAACGACGCTTACCAAATCTAAACCGGCGACAGGCTATTCCAGCGGAATCACAGAATGTGATGGAGCAGCACAATGTTTCGGTTCGGAAATTCAATCTCAATTTGGTCAAGCAGGATCATTGCCCTTTTCCTATTGGCGATGACTGCGCAGCCTTTAACCGCTCATCCCAAATGCAACGCTGCGGCCAAAATTGCCGCCACTGAGAGCGGCATACCAATTGAATACATGCGCTTAGCCGCAGCAAGGCATGGGATTGAACCGCATCCTCTGATGGTCACGGTCGACGGAAAACACAGTCAGTTCGCAAGTATCGAAGCCGCAAAAAGAAACGTATTCTTTCGGTTCTTGCGTGGCGAACGCAGTTTCCGAATTGGATGCTTCAACATAGCCTACGCATCTGCATCGCAAGATTTTGCCTCTATCGAGGCGATGTTTGACCCGGTCACATCCGGTCGGTGGTTGGGTCGCGAACTTGCGCGCCTCCGCTCAATCTATCCAACGTGGCCCGAGGTGATAAGCACCTACCAAGCGCGTGACTTACAATTGGCATGGCGACCATTGAGGTGCCTTGGTGCGTGCAACCTTAAGCGTACAAGCTGGCCATGACCGCATCCGGTTTCACGCTGAAGACCAGCGCAATTTTCAGCCCGACAGTTTTGTTGGCAGTCGCATTGATGGCGATCATCGTCATGATGATCCTCCCAATGCCGGCATGGGTTCTCGACATTGGTTTAGCAGCCTCTTTTGCATTGGCCATTCTGATCTTCACCATCACTCTGTTCATAGAGCGACCACTGGATTTTTCGGCGTTCCCGACAATTCTGCTTGCTTCACTCATGCTACGTTTATCGCTCAACGTCTCTTCCACAAAACTCATCATCGGCCAGGGGCACACAGGTACAAATGCAGCTGGCGGAGTCATTGAGGGGTTTGCCCAATTCATCATGGGCGGCAGCATATTCCTGGGTCTCGTGGTCTTTTGCGTGCTTTTGATCGTGAATTTCATGGTTATCACCAAAGGCGCTACAAGGATGGCCGAAGTTGGCGCGCGGTTTGCGCTGGATGGCATGCCGGGCAAACAGCTGGCGATCGACAGCGATATGTCGGCCGGTGCGATAGATCACCAAGAGGCCAAGCAACGCCGCGAATTGGAACAAGCCGAAACGACGTTTTTCGGCTCGCTGGACGGTGCTTCGAAATTCGTCAAAGGCGACGCGATCGCAGGGCTTCTTATCACCCTGCTGAATTTGGTTGCAGGCCTGATCATGGGCGTTGTGGTCCATGACATGCAACTTGGCACAGCCTTCGAAACGTACGCTATTTTGACCGTGGGGGATGGGCTCGTTTCGCAAATCCCCGCTGTGGTCATTTCAATTGCAGCTGCATTGTTGCTGGCCCGTGGTGGATCCAAGGGCGCGACGGACTTGGCTGTGTTTGCGCAACTGGGAAAACACCCGTCTGCTCTCGCGACGGTTTCGGTCCTTATGGTGATGCTGGCCCTGATGCCCGGATTACCCTTTTTACCGTTCATGGCCGGGGGGGTGCTGTTGGCCTTCATCTCCTACTTGTTGCGCCGAAACCTCGCACGTGCCGCGCAGCCTGACGAACCAGAGGTGACGGATACGCCCATTCCAGTTGAGAAATCGATGGGCGACGTGCTCGAGCTTGACGATATTCATGTCGAATTTGCACCGGATCTGGTCAATATGGTTCTCGATCCCGGCACAGGATTGGATGCGCGCATTGCAAATATGCGTACGCATGTCGCCTCTCACTTTGGGCTGATATTACCGGAAATTCGCCTCACGGATCATCCGGGCCTGAGAACTGGCGAATACGTTTTACGGATACAAGGGGTCGAACAGGGAAGAGGTTCATTGCGACCATCTGACGTGCTCGCGCTGCTTCCCGAAGACGGCGGCAGCCTGCCTGGAGGAGTGGACACAACAGAACCCGTTTATGGTGCGCCGGCACGGTGGATCGACGAAAAGTCACAGGATAAGGCCGCGGTCACCGGCGTAACCATCGTGACGCCTACCGAAGTTCTCGCCACCCACCTACTTGAAATAATCAAGAAGAACTTCAGCCGTTTGCTGACGCTCAAGTCGCTTCGAAGATTGCTCCACGAGATGACAAACATCTCGGATCCGACGCGAGCAGAAGCAAATCGTAAACTCCTTGACGCGTTGGTACCCGACAAAGTGCCACTCGACATTCTCCACGCCGTATTGCGGCTTCTTTTGGAAGAGCAGGTATCCATTCGCAACCTTCCATTGATCCTTGAGGCAACAGCCGAGGCGCGCGGCCAAAACGCAACCCCGGAAGCCATCTGCGAGCACGTTCGTCAACGTCTTGGCTTCCAGCTTGTGGCGGAGATTAAGCGTGAGGATGGATCACTGCCACTGATCCAGCTTGCTCCGGAATGGGAGGATGTTTTCACCAACTACCACGTAGAAGCGGATCGGGGCTTTGATGTCGCGTTGCCGCCTGATTTATTCAATAAATTGGCAAACAACGTTTCGGAGCGGCTAAAAGAAGCCGGCGCTCAAGGGATATTTCCGGCAGTAGTCACGAACAATCGTCGTCGACGGTTCGTGAGGACGCTAATGCGAGCCAAGGGCATGTCCAACCCAGTTCTGTCCTTTGAAGAAATTGGGTTGGATGCGCGACCAGCACTGGTGGGTGTCGTAGCTGCATGAACCAAGCGCTCGACCTCATTGTGCTACTCGAGGACGCAATCTGGCTTGGTTTTCTCGTCTTTTTGCGGACGGCAGCAATCGTATCGCTATTGCCAGCTTTTGGCGAACAAACCATACCAATGCGGATCAAATTGGTTATCGCTCTGGCGTTTACCGTCATCGTCGCGCCCGCACTCGACCTGGAACTTCCACCTTTTACCATCGATCAAATCGCCGTTCTTTCACTGACAGAGACGTTATCTGGCGCTCTCATCGGATTGGGTTTGCGTTTGTTCATTCTCGCCCTTCAAACCGCGGGTACAATTGCCGCCCAGTCCACATCGCTGTCGCAAATTCTGGGCGGTGCTGCTGTCGAGCCCCTGGCCGCCATAGGATACATTTTGACGATCAGTGCGATCGCACTTGCCGTAATGACCGGCCTGCACGTCAAATCAGCTGAACTGATGATCCTGTCTTACAGCTTCCTTCCCTTGGGATTATTTGCCGATGGCGCCGATGTCGCGATGTGGGGAACAGCACAAATCAGCAAGGCATTTTCGCTGGCTTTTGTCCTTGCGGCGCCGTTTGTGCTTATCTCGGTACTGTACAATTTAACCCTTGGCGTCATCAATCGCGCGATGCCGCAACTCATGGTCGCATTTGTCGGCGCGCCGGTGATCACACTCGGTGGCTTATTTGTTCTGTTCCTGGCCGCGCCCAGCATGCTGACTGTATGGCTTGAAGCACTTGATCGTTTCATTGCAGCCCCCTTTGAGGTGACGCAATGAGCCAGGATGATGACGCACAAGACAAGTCGTTTGATCCGACTCCCCACAAGCTGCAGGAGGCGCGCAAAAAAGGAGAAGTGGCAAAATCCACCGAATTGATGACCGCCGCCGGTTACATGGGCCTAACTATTGGGCTTCTCGCCGTGGGGGCGGAAGCCTTGACTTCGTTCGGTTCGCACCTTGTTGGCATGTTGGTTCAATCCGACTCTTTGGCACGAGCCGTGTTCGAGGGAGGACCTGTCGCTCCGCTGAGCGGCTGGGCATGGCGGGTCACGACAGACCTGATTCCGATCTTTGCCATGCCAGCGATTGGGGTGACTATTGCGATACTGGCTCAACGCGCTTTTGTGGTAGCGCCTAGCAAGCTTCAGCCAAAGCTATCCCGCATCTCGCTACTTCAGAACGCGAAGCAGAAGTTTGGGAGGTCCGGCTTCTTTGAGTTTTTCAAGAGCTTCGCCAAACTATCAATTTTTTCGACTTGCCTCGGGCTGTTCCTTTACTTTCGGCTGCCTGAAATGATTGCCGTTGTGCGGACAGAACCGAATGGCGTGGTGCTCCTTTTGGCTGAACTGTGCATCGCGTTTCTGTTCGTCGTCGTTTGCGTATCCTTCGTGATCGGCGCGATTGACGCCTTCTTCCAGCACCACGAGCACATCCGAAAAAATCGAATGTCGCGCAAAGAAATCATGGATGAGACCAAAAACACCGAAGGCGATCCTTATATGAAACAAGAGCGTCAGTCTCGTGCGCAGGCGATTGCGGCGCGACAAATGATGAGTGATGTGCCCGACGCAGATGTCGTGATCGTCAACCCGACGCACTTTGCTGTCGCCTTGCAATGGGAGCGAGGCGCTGGAGCCGCACCGAAATGCGTGGCCAAAGGCATCGACTCGCTCGCACTGCAGATCCGGAAAGTGGCCATGGAAGCTGGTGTTCCAATTCAGCACGATCCGCCAACCGCGCGTATACTTCACGCAGTGATCGAAGTGGGCGAAGAAGTTCCACCGGACCACTACCGCGCAGTCGCTGCGGCCATTCGGTTTGCCGACGACATGCGACGCAAAGCGCGCAGCGGGGTATAAAGGTGGATCTGGAGAGTCTGAAATTTTTGACCGAGTTGAAGTACACGCAAAGCCTGTCGGGGCTGGCGGAGATACGGGCAAAAGAGGCGCGATTGCGACACATGATCGAGCGGCTAAAACAACAAGCCTTTGAAGCCCAGGCGCTCCCAGCTGACCAACTTGACATGCACAATATCGGTGCTGACGTTATCTGGTTGAAGTGGGTTTCCAAAACCGTTCGCAATCTGAACCTCGAACTGGCCCAGTTGCTTGCACAAAAAGAGACTTATCTGGCCGGCCAACGACGGGCTCTGGGTCGGAAAACCGCTGCCGAACACACGTTTCAGAAGGAACGCACCGCGCGCCAGCGTACCAAACAGGCAAATGCCCTTCAAACCGCCATAAATCTCTCAATGCAGGCCAAGGATTTTCGGACCTAAGGTGCTATATCAATAGTCCTGCCGCGCGATCTCGATAATCAAAACGTCGGTGATTTGTTCGCCCATATCCTTTTGGGCCACTTCACGCAGCGCACCACGCAGAACTGAAAGGTTGTTGGCATTCGTAAAAGCGCCATCAAACCCACCGATATTCGCGTGGTCGAAGAGGACCTGAAGGAAACTGTCGCGCAATTTGGGTTCTTTCGCGTAGATCGCCTCCCGCTGTCCGGCCGGAACTTCGATACTGAGGGACAGGACAACGAGCGAATTGACCCGGTCTTCTTTGACAATCGGCACGACAAACTGGTTGTTCATCTTGACGTATTCACGATCTGACGGTTCTTCTTCTTGTTCTGCTATTTCGGTTTTGACGGTTGCGGGATCATTTTGCTCAGTCATCACTTCAGTTTCAGGCTCAGGCCGCAGGAAGATTCCCGCCCCGACGCCTGCACCTGCACCAATCAGCAAAAGTATTACCGGGAGGAGTTTCTTGATCATGTGGCGGTTCCTAAAACGGCAGTATGATATCGAGCACTTGCTGGCCGATCCGCGGTTGCTGCACGTCAGAGATTTGCCCACGACCGCCATACGACACGCGCGCGTTGGCAATTTTGTCGTATGTGATTTCATTTTGCCGGGAGATATCCTCCGGCCGCACATAGCCAGTCACGAGAAGCTCTCTCAACTCGAAATTCACGCGCAGTTCCTGACTGCCGGATATGCGCAGCACTCCGTTTGGAAGTTCGTCGATAATCGTGGCCGCAACCCGCAATGTGAGTTTCTCGTTGCGTCGAACGGAACCGTCGCCACTTGAATTGCTCGCGGAGTTTATCGACACAAGTTCCGCAGCACTCGCGCCTTCGGGAAGTCGTTCGTCGACACGTTGAGGCAAACCTCCGAGCTGCGGGATGCCCAGGGTTTCCGAACCCGACCGGGAGCGATCAGTTTGATTGGAAATTTCGGCACTTTCATCGATTTCGAGAACAACAGTAAGGATGTCGCCGCGCTCTGCAGCGCGGCGGTCGCCCAATAAAGAGCTGCGTTGGCGTGACCAGAGCGATGCTTCTTCGGATGGCGCACGCTGCTGAAGCGTACGCGGCAAGGCTGAAGCAACCATGGCAGAGTGTTCTTGGGTCGCAAGTGGATTGGAAAACGACGGCTCCTTGCCGAGGTGATCGCCGCGTCCGCATGCGGTCAGTAATACGAAGCTTCCGCACAAAGCGATGGCATGAACAAAAGAGTATTTCATCACCGTGTTACCTTTATCGACCCATCTTCTTGCACCAGCCCAAACAACGTTGCGCGAGATTGCAGGTTCATGATCCGGATCCTGTCGCCGGCGCCGCCACGCTCCATCGCGCGGCCTTCTGTCGTGATCGTGAGTCCGGCGGATCGAAACCTGAGCGGTACAATTTGATTGCGATTGACAATTGCCGGTGGACCCACAGCATCAAAAGGGATCGGGCGCCCGGCGTAGAGCGCGACGCGCGCCTCTTGGCCCGCAACATCGGTGATGCGATCGAATGCACCTGGGTGAATGCCGTCGCGAATTGTCAGCGCGTCGGCCGTTATCAACGAACCTGCACGCAAGGTTCGGGTCGGAGTAACCACGTCGGCTGCAGTGATTTGCGCGCAGAATATGAGAGCCACAATCCAACGCATCAACGAACCTGCGCCATCGCCCCCATCATCTGATCTGCGGCAGAAATCACCTTTGAATTCATTTCATACCCACGCTGGGCGGCGATGAGTTCGGTGATCTCACGTACCGCGTCGACAGAGCTTTCCTCAAGAAAACCCTGTCGCACTGTTCCCAAGCCGTCCTGACCCGGGGTGGTCAGCAAAGGCGGACCTGACGCCTCAGTCTCGGCAAACAGGTTGTCGCCAAGAGCTTCCAGCCCCTTTGGGTTGGTGAAACCCGTCAGATCGAATTGACCCAGTAACTGCGCAGCGGTTGCATCGGCGAAATAGGCGTATACCTCACCATTCGCGTTTATCGAGATGCTGCGCGCATCAGCGGGAATAGTGATCTGAGGTGAAACCGGATACCCGTCGGACGTCACGATCAGACCATCTGCCGTCCGCTTTAACGCGCCATCCCGTGTATAGGCCGTTTGTCCGGATGGTAGCGTAACTTCGAAATAGCCATTGCCGTCTATCGCCATATCGAGATCGCCGCCCGTGGCGGCGAGTGAACCTTGCGCCAAATTCACAGTGACTGCCGATGGGCGCACACCGAGCCCCAATTGAACACCTGTGGGCAGAACGGTCCCGTCCGAGGCATTGATCGAACCCGGGCGTACCATTTGTTGATAGTGCAAATCGGCAAATTCGGCACGACGCGCGTTGTAACCCGTTGTGCTCATGTTCGCGAGATTGTTCGAAATTGTCTCGACCCGCATCTGTTGAGCGAGCATGCCTGTGGCGGCAATTTTAAGGGCTTTCATATCGGTCTCCTCAATTCGATTTGATCATCGCATCCATCGCGCGACGCACCCTGTCATCTTCCGAATCGAGGAAATTCTGTCCCATTTCATAGGCGCGCTGAATTTCGATCATGCGTGCGATTTGGCCAATGGGATCGACATTGGATGCTTCAACGAATCCCTGCATCACGCGCGCATTTTCGGCCGGTTCAATGCCCGCATCAGCGCGAAACATGACTCCGCCCTCTCGCACCATGTCGTCCGGTGCGATCGGCATGACCACACCGATCTGACCCACAAGGTTTCCGTCAGCGCTGATGGTACCGTCTGGCGAAATGACGATTGAAGCGGCGTCTGGAGGAACAAATACAGGTGCACCACCGACGTCCAAGACAGGCTGACCATCAAAGTTCACGAGGTCACCCACAGCGTTCGGAGAAAAACCGCCAGCGCGTGTGAGCCGCTCTCCTTCGGCGGTGGCGATCAGAAAAAAACCGTCGCCTTCGATCGCCAGATCAAATGTGCCGCCTGTTTCTTGCAGGGCCCCTTGATCAAAAACCGTCTGGCGCACATTGCCCTGCCCCATGGAAAGCGAAGGTGCATTTTCAACCCGTTGCACATACTCGGAAAAAATGACGCCTTCTTGGCGGTACCCGACCGTGGCAGCGTTTGCGATGTTGTTCGCAACAACCTGCATTTCGCGCATGAGGCCGTTTTGACGGGTAAGTGCGATATAGCCTGTGCTGTCCAACTCAACCCCCGATAATCAATGGAACGAGGTGGTCCTGGAAATAGGACACTAGGGTTTCGGTCATGAAGCCCATCGACAGCCAGAACACACCCACTATCGCCGCAAGTTTGGGCACGAAGGTCAGCGTCATTTCCTGGATAGATGTCAGCGCCTGAACGAGACCGATGCTTACGCCCGCCAACAAGGCAACCGTCAGAATGGGCACAGAAACCATAACGGCAATCCACAGACCAGCACGCAAGGTGTCATAAAAGATGATCTCTTCAAGCATCAGACGGGCATCCGCAGGATTTCCTGATACGCTTCGACCACCTTGTTGCGCACGGTCACTGCGGTTTCGACCGCGAGTTCGGTTTGGGCCAATGCCTGTACAAGGGCATGAGGATCTACATCACCAACCATGGCCTGTTGTGACACCGCTTCGCTGTGCGCAAGCGTGTTGGCGAAGTCGCCCATCAACTGGCCAAACATACTGCCGCCGGGCTGCGTGCCAGGCTGCGTAGCAGGTCGCGACGAGGCATAACCCTGAACCGCTGAAATGAGTGTCGATTCCATTCTGGAACTCCTGTTTTAAGTGCCCGCCTTAACGGCGAAGCAACTGCATCAACCCGGACGACATCTGTCGGGCCTGCTCGAACATTTTTAGATTGGCTTCATAACTGCGCTGCGCTTCTCGTGCGTCGGCAAGTTCAATCAGAAGGTCCACATTGGACCCTTCGTAATTGCCAGATTCGTCCGCCAGAGGATGCGACGGATCAAATATTTGATCCAAGGGTCGATCATCAAGCGACATGCGCCCGACTGTGACGCGTGAAACGCCGCTGTTCATTTCCATTTCGAACGGAATCGTTTTTCGTCGATAACCTGGCGTATCAGCATTTGAGATATTTTCGGACAAATGCCGCAAACGCGATGCTTGCGCCTGCAAACCGCTGCTTGAAATGCTCAAAGCCTTGGAAAATTCACTCATTTGCATGCCCCTTTATTGGCGGCCAAGGCTGGCGCGTAGAACCTTCAGCGCTGATCCATAGATCGCGAGAGAGCGATCGTGCTGGCGTTTCGCATCTGTTCCGCGCAGCATTTCGGCATCAAGGGAGACCGTGTTGCCGTCGGGCGAGGCAAAACTTGCGTCTTTTTGCAAGATATGGCGCACGTCGCTCCCGTCGGCATTCAGATGTCTTGCCCGGGTTGCGCGCAGGGTGTCAGCGCCGCGCGCGGATTGTTCATACAGGTGCTGAAAATCAGGGATATCGCGTGCGACATATCCCGGTGTATCGGCGTTGGCGACATTTTGCGCGACAACAGCCTGTTTTTGGCCCGCATGAACGGCCATCGCATATGCCGTTTGGAATACGGCGAGGTGCTGGAACATCGGGGCTTCTCCCTCGATCAATTTCAACCAAGGTTTAAGAGTGATTCCTTTAGAAACGGTTTGCAGCAACTCGGAGAATCCGGTGAACCAACAGCGCGCTTTGGCAACCGTTACGCAGCGATTGAATGACCTTTCCCTATCAAAACCGATGGGGCGCGTGGCACGCGTCGACGGTGCGGTGTTGCAAGTGCGTGGACTGGCACCGTTTGCAAGTATCGGTGATCACGCAATCATTACCACGCGAAACGGCCAACGCATGTTTGCCGAGGTGATCCAACTATCTGAAGAAGCGATAGTTTTGCTGCCAGATGACGGACTAGATGGCGTGTCACTTGGCGATCCGGTTGTGCTGACAAGCGGGGGCCGAATTGCGCCTTGCTTGGATTGGATCGGTCGATTGATCGATCCCAATGGCCAAGCGCTTGATGGGCGTCCCTTGCCAAACGGACTCCGGCAAGTTCCTGTTCGTGCGCACCCACCCGCGGCCGCTGAACGGCGCGGATTGGGTGCTCGTTTGGTCACTGGATATCTTGCATTTGATACACTTCTCCCGATCGTGACGGGACAGCGCATCGGGCTCTTTGCTGGCTCTGGCGTTGGAAAGTCCAGCTTGATGGGCCAGCTGGCGCGCCAAGTTGATGCGGACGTTGTTGTGGTTGCTCTCATCGGTGAGCGCGGCCGCGAAGTACGCCATTTCGTGGATCACGTTCTGGACGAGGAGGGGCGCGCACGGAGCGTTGTCATTGCTGCTACGTCAGATCAGTCTCCGTTGATTCGTCGGCGCTGTGCGTGGACCGCAATGGCCGTGGCAGAGTATTTTCGCGATCTCGGCAAGTCTGTCTTGCTGGTTGCGGATTCCATCACCCGTTTTGCCGAGGCACACCGCGAGGTCGCCATCGCAGCGGGTGAAGCACCTGTGTTGCGAGGCTTTCCGCCGTCTACCGCGCATTTGATCATGTCGCTGTGCGAGCGGGCGGGGCCTGGAACTCACGATCAGGGTGACATAACGGCCGTGCTCAGCGTTTTGGTGCCAGGTTCGGATATGGAAGAGCCTATTGCAGACATTTTGCGTGGCGTACTGGATGGCCATATCGTGCTTGACCGCGACATCGCTGAACGCGGCCGCTTTCCAGCCATCGACGTATTGCGATCTGTGTCACGCAGTCTGCCGGATGCCGCGACAGCGGATGAAAACGCAATACTCGCCGAGGTGCGCAAACATCTGAGCATTTATGCAAAGAATGAGGTGATGATATCCGCTGGGCTCTACACACAGGGCGCAGATACAACCATTGATGCTGCAATCCAGCTGTACCCAGCGTTGGACGAGGCGCTGACACTCCAACATGAACACGACGTCGGCCACAGCTTTGACCAATTGCGCCTTATTCTAAGGCGCCATGGCAAGGACGTAACCACACGCCGATAAGGCCGACAGCTTTGTAGTTGGATCACCCGGAAAGCAACGTAAGCGCAATCTGCCCGCTAGAAGCCCCGGCACCAAAACTGTTGAGTTGCGAACGTGCCAAAAAGGTATTGATTACATTTTCAAGGATCTCCGGATCTGCAAATTCAGACGGATCTGATATCCCAAGTATTCGGTTCGAGCGCTCTTTGAACACGTCCAATTGTTGGTCGATATCCACCTGTCCAAAGGCATCCGGCAAGCCCAGGGCGGTTTCCACCACCTCACGCAATGGCGGTTGTCCCATAATCGAAAACCACTTGGCATCGACTGAACTGTCAGTGCCAACCAACTCGGGCAAAACGCGTTCCGCATAGAGACCAAGGCGCATGGCTTCATCCTGAGTGCCGGTTGCGATCTCAAAACTTGCAGCCTGAAAGCGGCCTATGATGTCGTCAGCGAAACTGGAAAACAGACTGCCGCGGATTTCATTGGGGCCAAGGCCAAAAGCCTCGGACAAATCGCGATAACGCGAGTCTGTGAAGCGGTTTGCAAGCGCATCATCGGCTGTTGTCCCTTCTTCAAGCATCTTACGTATGAAGAAGGTATTGTTGATGTCGTCCTGCAGCCCAAACGCACCAAGGGCAACCGTCAACAAACGCCGGTCAGATACCAATTCTTCCGCTGTCGTGATGCTCCCGATCGTTTCGCGGAAATAGTCGGTGTCGCGCTGAATGACCGCCGACTGGTTAAAAGCTGTGAATTGGCGGTCATAGGTGGCCTTGAGAAACTGCCAACCGGCCAGACCACTGGAAACGACGACGGGCTGGAACATGAACTCAGGCTCCGGCTGCCAGCAGCCGCTCTTCGCGCGGCAGAAGGGTGCGCAGCGCTTTCAGACAGCGGTAATGATCCTTTTCGACCAACGCATGTGAGGCTTGGTCAAGCTGCTTTCGACTGTCGCTGTCGATGAACACTTGGCTCAACTCTTCGATGCTGCGTAGCAGATTGCGGTGCGCATCATTCGGGCATGCGTCGCCCGACAAGACCAGCTGCACGGCGTAACACACGCGGCGTACTGGCGTCTTTGCCTCTTCGGGATGAATGGCGTCTCGCAAACGCAAAATGTTGGCATTTGGTGTCATGATGGTCAGTCGCGACCGGCGATCACCATTCTCAATAACAGCGCCGTTGATCAAAACCCGTTCCTTTGGGCTCAACTTGAGGATCAGGCCACTCATCCTACAACTCCTTCGGTTTTCAGACCGCGCATGACAGCGAGGTTGACCTCAAGCAGTGGCATGACGGATGCATTTTCGCGCAACACTTTTCGGGTGTGGTGATTGGTAAATTCGCCTAAGTATACCAGTCGCGCCTTGAGGTCGGCAGGCAATGGATTTTGTTCGTCAACAAGGTCGACAACCAAAGCCGTCCACAACCGTTGGTTCAGATAAAGCGCTTCGGCGAAGGCGGGAAAATCTGTTTTTGCGCGGGTCGCCGCGTCGCGCAGACCTTGCGTAACGCGGGCAACAACGTCGTATTCTGATCGCCGTTCGCTGCGCGTGGATTGTGCATTTTCCGCATATCCGCGCAGGGCCTGAGACGTTGCATTCACGGGGCATACCTGCTTTTTCTGAGGGGGTAGAAAGGCGCCAAATTCTGGCGCCTTTCCAGATTATATTACCGGAACAGCGACAAGATCGTCTGCGGCGCCTGGTTCGCAATCGACAGCGACTGAACACCCAGCTGCTGTTGGGTCTGCAGCGCCTGCAGGCGTGCCGACACCTCTTCCATGTCTGCATCGACCAATGCACCAATCCCGGACTTGAAGTTATCCGACAACTGGCTGACGAAAGAAGACTGCGTTTCAATCCGTGTCTGCGCGGAACCAAAAGCTGCCGCTGCATCGATCGATACCTGAATCAGACCATCAATCTGATCCAGCGCCTGGTTTGCACCGGTGGTCGACGACACATCGATGTCGTTCAGCGCACCCAAACCAGTCGAACCGGCCGCGGACCCGGGAGTACCGTCATTTGTTTCATCCGATGTGAATGTCAGCGCGTCAGCTGCCAACAAGCGATTGTTAGTGATGGTGATCGCTGCAGTCGCTTCATCGAATGTAACGGTATAATCGGGCGTGCCAGCGGTATCGAGGTCAGATGTCTCGGTGTTGAAGTACTCTTCGATCTGATTGAAAATCGCGCGAGCTGCGGACTGAACCGAATCCGTTTCGTCGGCAACATATTCAAAAGTACGCGAGCCAACAGCTGTACCATTACCACCAGTATCCAGTTGGACGTTCTCCAGCGTAATTTCAAAGCTGGCATTGGTCGCAATGTTGTCAACGCTGAAGGTCAGGGTGCCACCGCCTTGTGCGATGGCTGCGCCACCGCTGCGGTCGGTATCGAGGAAGTCACCATTTGCCGCAGTGGTACCGACGACCTGCGTTGTGGTGGTGCCGTTCACCGAGAGACTTTGACGTGCGACCGAGATATTTGCCGCGGTCACTGCACCGGCCGAACTCCGATCAAGCGAAGATACGATTTGCAATGCATCGGTGCTCGACCCGTCGATCAGGTTCAGACCGTTGAACTGCGCCGCCGAAACAACCGACGTGACCTGGTCCCGCAAGGCAACGATGTCCTGCTGGATCGCGTCACGATCTACGTTGTCCTCTTGCGCAGCCGTGATCCGGCCTTTCATTTCGGTCAAAAGATCCGTGATTGTCTCGGACGCGTTTCGGGCCACTGCCACGGTGCTTTCCCCCAGCGCAAGGCTTTCGGACACCGCCTTGAAACCGGCCACGTCCGATTCCATGACTTTGGAAATAGCCCAGACGGCAGAGTTGTCCTTGGCGCTTGAGACCGACTTACCCGTCGAAATCTCATTCTGGGTCATCGCCAGGTTTTTGTTGATTGATTTGAGCGTCTGCAGCGCGACCATCGCGCTGTTATTTGTAAGAATGCTCGACATTTGCATTTCCTTTGTTGACGGCGCTTTGCGCCAAGGGTTTTCGTCCCCGCCCCCCGCTGGGACGGTCAATGCCGTTCTGACAAATGCAGAGCGTGTGCAGGCCCTGCGCCATGCACCGGAATTCCCGGAGCGATGCCCGCGCAACATGGGATCACAAGCCCTAACGTTTTGCTAATGCCGTGCGTCCCGTTGCCGTCGATTTTAATCAAACCTTCAGGCGCGCTTTTCGACCTGACGCTCCACGCCAATGTCCACGGTCGTCTTGCTGCCGGCTTCGTCGTAATACTCAAGTGATTGGCGGACCCGCCGCACCATGGCAAGCCTGCGTGCCACAGAACGAATGCCGGCCAGCGCACTGTCCAACAAGGCTTGGTTGCGTTCCACTTTTGAATTGAGCGCGCGTAACCTTGGCTCTGCCGCGGCAGCATCAAGTTGACCAAGGGTGTCGATCAACGACAGTTTTCGTTCATGCATTGCATGGATCGCATCCAGATCACCGACAAGTAACGACCTTCGCTCTTCGTCCAGCAGATCATCCAAGGCAGCGAGTGTGTTTTTCAGATCATCATTTGTCATTTTGGCGATCCTTCAGGCTGGAATAAATATGTTCTGCAAGCCCAATACCGCCGGATTCGACCATTTTTTCCGCCTGTGCATCGACCAAAAATGACGAAAAGTGCTCTTCTCCCGCGCCACCGCCAAATGCGTCGCGCGCTTCGCCATAGCCTGCTGCCTTGAGCATTTCAGCAAGAAAGCTGGCTTCAAGCTTTTGCGCAGCTTTCAACAATTTGGCATCTTTTGGCATTGCGAGCGACGGCTGCGAAGTCGGCGTAATCTCCATCTGTTAGTTCCTTCAATTTCGAACGATTTTCCTGATCTTTGGCGCAAACCAGTAAAGAACCGGTAACCCGGTTTGCGCATGTTGCCCGTGACGCGGAAGAAATCCCGGAGACACAGATGCAAACCATCCTCGGATTGGCGGAAACGATCAAGATGCCGAACACAGCAGTTCCTGCCAAGTCGGAGGGTCGCGTGTTGAGTTTGCAGCCTTCGGCAGGCGAAGCCTTGGACCAGGCAGCGCAGGAATTACCCGATTTTACCGCGATTTTTGGCGCGTCTGATCCATCACAAGACGCTGAATTCGGTACGCTGATTGCAGAGACCGAACAAATGGCAACCGAGGCGTCGAATCTAGCACCGGAAGGCGAGATCACAGCAACCAAAGTGCCCGTTGAGGAGCCAGAAATTTCTCCGGCCACTGCGGATGGCGTGTCAATTCCAAATGGTGATGACATACCGGAAACCGCTGATGAGAAGGTACCGTCGCAACCAGCCGAAACGCTGGTCAGACACGATCAAACTGCAGCGCCTTTATCGTCAAACCCCGTCCGGTCAAAAGCAGCACAGCCAATTGAACACCAGACCGTAGAGCAGCAGAAACCAAAACCACTCCCGCACGTGCTTGAATCCGTTCTGACCACGCAACAGCAGGCCAAAATTCCGCCTTTGGCGACTGTACCGGGAAAACCGGTCACAGACGCAAAGCAGAAGATCAATGCGGACCCGTCAGTCTCTTTCGTCCCGCAGACTGCTGCAACAGGCGCCAAGACGGAAACGGCTGATCCGGCATTACCATTAAGCCAGCCGACCACGAGCCGTCCGATACCAGAAAGCCCAAGAAAAAAAACGCTGAATGTGGGTAACGAGCAACCCAGAATAGAGCTTGTTCCAAGCCGGAACGAACAACCGATTGTGCAGGAAATGGACCGTGCACCACGCACCACGGACACCCCATCGACGCCGTCCGCGCAACCTGTCCAGACCGCTCCAAAGCTGGCGCAAGTCCCGGCCCAGACGACCCAGGTGTTTGCGCCAAATCAGATGTCAGCATCGATTGCTCAAGAAACCTCGACGCGCCTACAAGGAGAGCCTTCAGAGATCGTGCATTGGGACTTGCGGGCAGGTCAGACGATACAAACGCTATCGAACCAGCCTTCGGCAATACTGCCCCGCGCCGAACTTCCACCGAGTATTGCAGGCCAGATCGCCGCCGCTTTGCACAAAGGCGCTGATAAACCGATCGAGATCGCGCTGAACCCGCCCGAACTAGGCCGCGTGCGGATGGTGCTGAGCGTTTCGGAAACCGGGATGGTCGTCCAGGTTCTGACGGATCGCGCCGACACATTGGACCTTATGCGCCGCAATATAGACGATCTGGGACGTGCCTTGAACGATCTGGGATACGACGATCTCTCCTTTGCGTTTGGCCAAAGTGATGAAGAATCAGCGCGCAACGATAGCACCGACCGCGATTCAACCTTGCTAGAACTGACCGAGGCAACCGAGCCGCCGTCCGACAAAAACCTGGCTGTCTCCCCTCTCAAAGTCACCAATGACGGCATCGACATAAGGATCTGAAAAATGGATATCACATCAATCAATCGACCGCCGACGCCGGTGACGAACGGCACCTCGGGAAACGCCAGCGGCGTGCTCAGCTCTGATTTCGAAGTATTCCTGAAAATGCTCACCGCACAGGCCGAGTATCAGGACCCGCTGGAACCAATCGATTCCTCCGAGTACGCGGCACAGTTGGCGCAGTTTTCGATGGTGGAACAACAGGTGTCGACCAACACGCTTCTGGAACAGATGATGACCGTCCTCGCAGGAAACGATATGAACGCTGCAGCAAACTGGATTGGGCTCGAAGCGCTGGTGGGTGGCCCTGTCAACTTTCAGGGTCAACCCATCACGATCGCCCCAAATCCGCCGATTGCTGCCGATGCTGTCGATCTTGTCATCAGCAACGGAGAAGGTGCCGAGGTGGATCGTATCAAACTGCCCGTCAGTGCAGAGAATTATACCTGGGATGGTACGGATGCCGAGGGGAAATTCCTTGCCCACGGCGAGTATACTCTGACGATCCAAAGCAAGACCGGAGAAGAGGTGATCGCGGAGGATGCCGCCCTAAGCTACACCCGAGTGACCGAAGCACGGTTGGATCAAGGCGCGATGTTACTGGTATTGAAAAATGGATACCTGATCGCGGCATCCGACGTCGTCGGCCTTCGCGAGCCGGACCAAACCTAATTGAAGGAAACCGGTTTGCTATGGCCAACGGTCAGCCAGGGCGTAGCTGGCGTAGGCAGGAACCAACAACGCGCGGCGGAGCCCGCCCAAGGGAAACCGCGGCGGCGGTGTGCGCATCGCTGCAGGGTATATTGCCGGCTCAAGATCCTGCACCAAAGCCGCAAGGATCGTTCCAACAAATGTACCCATCGCCACACCATTGCCATGATAGGCAAATCCTGCATAGACGCCGGGCACATCGGGCACCGGACCAGCAAAGGGCACCAATGACCGCGACATACATGCAAGGCCCGACCACGCATGCGTGACGGCTATGTCCTGCCATGCCGGAAACATTTTGCGAAAATCTGCTTCCGTGGCGGCGCGCGCCCGCGCTTCGGCCCCCTGCGAGGCGGTCAACCCGCCACGTCGTCCAAACAGAAAACGATTGTCAGGCAGCAGCCGGAAATAGTGGAGCAGATGACGACTGTCATAGGCCATCTGTCGGGACGTCCATCCTTGGGTGCGCTGTTCTGCTTTACTGATCGGCCGCGTCACCAGCACATTGGACTGAACCGGCAAGTACCGCGCCTTCATCCAATGAGGCAGGTCTTCGCTGCTATATCCATTTGTCGCAAAAACCACCCGCTCTGCACGCACAACGCCGTCACCAACCCTCACACCGCCGGATATGCACTCTGTCACCGGCGTATGATCAAAAAACCGCACCCCAGATGAAACCGCATCGGCCACAAGGCCAACAAGGTACTTGCGCGGATTTAGACCAAAGCCAATCGGCGTTGTCAGCGCACCATGAAATGGTCCGCCCATGCCAGCCGTTTCAAGGTTCTCCTGACGCGCCACGACGTTGTAGTTTTCCTCAATCCGCCGCGCGGCAGTCTCGAACGCACGTGCATCGCGCGGTCGATGGGCCAGCAATGTCTCACCCAGCGAATGCCGATCGACATCAAGCGCAAGGTCGTCGATCAATGTCGCAACGCATTCCACGGCGCGCCGTTCGGCAGCGCGGTAGTGCAGCCGCTCCTCGCGACCAAAGCGGCGGTCCAGTATGGCGTCAGAGGCAACTCCCCCGCCCAGACAACAGAACCCACCGTTGCGCCCCGATGCACCCCAGCCAACCTGACCAGCATCAAGAACCACCACATCCACGCCTGCGCGCGCCAGATGAAGCGCCGCCGAAACACCGGTAAATCCCGCGCCGACGATCACAACATCGCAGCGATGCGCGCCCGCCAAGGGTGCAAAGAGCGGCAGGTCACAGGTGTCGTCCCACCAACACCCATCTCGCGGGCCGGGCCCATAGGCGAAGTCCGAAAAGATCCGCTTCATGCCGCGCGGGCGGCGGTCTGTGCGTCCCTTTGCGCCTGCACCGCTGCGCGCTTGGTGGCGAGCGACGCGGCAATCACGCCTGCGGTCACCAAACCGATCAGTATGGTGCTAAGCGCGTTGATCTCGGGACTGACACCCAACCTGACCGACGACCAGATCTTCATCGGCAGCGTTGTCGCCGACGGGCCCGAGGTAAAGGACGCGATCACCAAATCATCGAGGCTGAGGGTAAAGGCCAACAGCCAGCCGGAGATGACCGCAGGCGCGATGATCGGCAGGGTCACCAGCCGAAACGCCTCGAACGGCGATGCGCCAAGGTCCAGCGCAGCCTCTTCCAGCGAGCGGTCAAAACTCACCAGCCGAGATGACACCACCACCGACACGAAGCACATCGAAAAGGTGGTGTGCGCCAGCACGATGGTCATCACCCCGCGATCCAGCCCGATGCCGATGAACAGTAGCAAGAGCGACAGACCGGTGATCACCTCGGGCATCACCAGCGGTGCATAGATCATGCCCGAAAACAGGGTGCGCCCGAAAAACCGCCCTCCCCGTACGAGAACGTATGCCGCCATCGTCCCGAGGATCGTCGCCAGCGTCGACGAGATCACCGCCACCCGCAGCGTGACCCATGCCGCGTCCAGAAACGCCTCGTTCCGGAACAGTTCGCCATACCACTGGGTGGAAAACCCGGCCCAGACGGTCACCAGCTTGGACGCGTTGAAGCTGTAGATCACGAGGATCAGCATCGGGATGTACAGGAACACAAACCCCAGCTTCAGCGACACCACGTTGAAGGTGGACAGGCGGTTCATGTCTCCGCCTCGGTCTGGCGCTGCTGGTTGCGCTGGAACAGTACCAGCGGGATGATCAGGATAAAGAGCAGGATGACCGCAACCGCGCTGGCCACCGGCCAATCGCGGTTGGAGAAGAACTCCTCAAATAGCACCTTGCCGATCATCAACGTGCCCGACCCGCCCAAAAGCGACGGGATCACAAACTCGCCCAGCGCCGGGATGAACACCAGAAAACAGCCCGCGATGATCCCATTGCGCGACAGCGGGATGGTGACCAGCCAGAACGCCTTGATCCGCGAACACCCCAGATCCTCTGCCGCCTCGATCAACGATCCGTCCAACCGGTCGAGCGCGGAATAGATCGGCAGGATCATGAACGGCAGATAGGTGTACACGATCCCGATATAGACCGCGATGTTGGTGTTCAGGATCGTCAGCGGCGTGTCGATCACCCCCAGCCACAGCAGGAACTGGTTCAGGAACCCTTCGCCCGACAGGATGCCAACCCACGCGTAAACGCGGATCAGGAACGAGGTCCAGAACGGCAGGATCACCAGCATCAGCAATGTGGGCCGCCATGCTTCTGGCGCGCGGGCCATCGCGTAGGCCATGGGGTACCCCACAGCGAGCGTCATCACGGTTGAAAAAAACGCGATCTGCAGCGAGCTGAGGTAGGCTTTCCAATAGAGATCATCTTCGGTCAAGAAGACGAAGTTTTCGAAATCCAGCTGGTCCAGCATCGCGCCCAGCCCGTCCTTGAGCGTCGGCGTGTAGGGCGGGATCGCCAGCGCCACGTCGGACAGCGAGATTTTGAACACGACCGCAAAGGGGATCAGGAACAGCGCGAGCAGCCACAGATACGGCACCGCGATGAGGACCCCGCGTCTCATTGCGTCAGCACCACGCCCGCCGTGCCCGACCAACTGACCCAAACGGTGTCTTCCCAGGTGATGTCCCGGCGCGAGATGCGGCGCGTGTTGGCCATCTGCGCCTTGATCATCTGCCCGCCCGCCAGTTCGACGTGATAGGTCGACAGGTTGCCGAGATACGCGATGTCGATCACTTTGCCCTGGAATGCGTTGACGGCGTCGGGCCTGTCCTTGGAAATCGACAGCTTTTCGGGCCGCAGCGCCAGTTTGACCGATTGACCGTCAAGCGCCGGATCACCTTCGGTCGCGATCAGCGGCGGTTGGCCGTCGGCCCAGTCGATCGCGATACCTTCGAAGGTCGCTGTCGGCGTGGCCGGTGTCGGGTCGGGCCGCGGTTCGCGTTCGCCCAGAACCGGTGACAGGATGTTGTCGTGCAGCCATTCGCCCAGTTCATTGGGCTGCGGTTTGCGTTCCGTGACCGCGGCGTCGGGCTGTACCGATGAGGCGCCCGCCGAAGAGGCCCGCGCAACCCCGTCGATCAGTGTCACATCGCCAATGAAATCAGCGACATAGGCAGAATTGGGCGCTTCGTAGATATCAGGGGGCGTGGCCACCTGCATCACCCGGCCTTCGTCCATGACCGCGACGCGGCTGGCGACGGTCATCGCCTCTTCCTGATCGTGGGTGACAATCACGAATGTGGTGCCGGTCTTTTCCTGGATGTCCATCAGTTCAAACTGCGTCGCCTCGCGCAGCTTGGCATCGAGCGCGCCCAGAGGTTCGTCCAGCAACAGCAGCTTGGGCGCTTTGGCCAGCGACCGCGCCAGCGCCACCCGCTGCCGCTGCCCGCCCGAGATCTGGTGTGGCTTGCGGCGCGCGAACTTTTCCAGCCGCGTCAGCTTGAGCATCTCTTCGACCCGGGCGGCGATCCGGCCCTTGTCCGATGTTTCGCGGCGCAGGCCAAAGGCGATGTTGTCCCACACGCTCAGATGCGGAAACAGCGCGTAGGACTGGAACATCATGTTCACCGCGCGCTTGTTCGCGGGCACCCCGGCGATGTTCTGGCCATCCAGTTCGATCACGCCAGTGGTGGGCGTTTCAAACCCCGCCAGCATGCGCATCAGGGTGGTCTTGCCACAGCCCGAGGGCCCCAACAGGGCAAAAAATTCGCGGGCATAGATATCGAGGGTCAGGTTATCGATGGCGGTGAAATCGCCAAACGACTTGGTCACATTTTTGAACCGGATCAGCGGTCTTTCATCCGGGTCGTTCCAAGGGGCGAAAACAGTCTCAGCCAAGGCGCATCCCACCGTCTAGGAAAAAGGGCGCGCCAGATGTCGGCGCGCCCCGGGGGTCAGACACTCAGGTGCCTGATTTGATCTTGGTCCACAGGCGGGTCAGGTTGCGCTGCTCCCGCACACCCCATGGCGTGACCGTGTACAGGTTCTCCAACGCCGCAGCGTCCGGGTAAATCGCAGTGTCGCCGATCACGTCCTCTTCGAGGAACTCTTTGGACGCCTCGTTGCCATTGGCGTAGTAGACGTAGTTCGACGCCTGCGCCATGTTCTGTGCATCCATGATAAAGTTCAGGAATGTGTGCGCGCCTTCGGGGTTGGGCGCATCCGCCGGGATCGCCATCTGGTCAAACCACATCAGCGCCCCTTCGGACGGCGCGGTATAGGCGATCTCGACCCCGTTTTCCGCTTCGGCCGCGCGGTCGCGGGCCTGCAGGATGTCACCGGACCAACCGAATGCCACGCAGATGTCACCATTGGCCAGCGCGTTGATGTATTCCGAGCTGTGGAATTTCTGCACGTGCGGGCGTACCGCCGTCAGCACCTCTTCAGCCTTGGTCAGCGCGTCGGCGTCTTTGGCATCCGACTCCATCCCGGCGTAGGTCAGCGCCGCGGGGATCATCTCTGTCGGGGCGTCGAGGAAATGCACACCGCATTCGGCCAACTTTTCCATGTTGCCCGGATCAAAGATCAGCGACAGCGACCCGATGGGCGCATCGGCGCCGAGGATTTCGGTGACCTTGCCAACGTTCACGCCCAGACCCGTGGTACCCCACATGTAGTTGATGGAATAGGCGTTGTCCGGATCATAAGCTGCGGTACGTGCCGCGATCACGTCCCACATGTTATCCATGTTGGGCAGTTGCGCAGTGTCCAGCGGCTGGAACACGCCCGCCGTGATCTGACGGCTCAGGAACGTGCCGGTCGGCACAACGACGTCATAGCCCGACGATCCGGCCAACATCTTGGTCTCGAGCACTTCGTTGCTGTCGAACACGTCGTAGATCAGCTCGAGCCCGGTTTCCTCTTCGAACTTGGTCAGAAGCTCTTCGTCGATGTAGTCGGACCAGTTGTATACGCGCACCTCATCCGCCATGGCCGCCCCGGTCAGGGCCAGCACGGCAGCGGTGCCCAGCATCGTTTTCATCATTCCAATCTCCCATGATCTGCCCGGTTGCCCCGGGTCCATCCGAAAGGAATACAAGTTTTGCCCCTGTCGTCCAGCAGGTTCGCACCTGTCGCATTGACGTTGGACGGGCTGCTCATATTGTCGGCGCACATTCCAGACATGAGGCCCGCCATGGCGACGATCACCAACCATCTGCCCACTGCCGAGCTGCAAGCGCTTGACGCGGCACACCACATGCACCCGTTCACGGCGCAGTCGGAACTGGCGGAAAAGGGCGCGCGCGTGATGACCCGGGCCAAGGGCGTGTGGCTGCACGACAGCGAAGGCAACCAGATCCTGGATGCGATGGCCGGGTTGTGGTGTGTGAACATCGGCTATGGCCGTCACGAACTGGCCGATGTCGCCGCACGCCAGATGCGCGAGCTGCCCTATTACAACACGTTTTTCCAAACC
>JBCBAV010000025.1:0-35043 GCA_038532285.1 Pseudomonadota bacterium
CCTGATCGCCGCAGCGCTCGCCATCGCCGCAATCGCGCTGCACCTGATCCGCCAAGGCAAACCCGACACCGAAGACTCGCTCGCCGCGCAATTCGGCCTCGGCGGCCCACGCCTGCCCATCTTCGTGATTGCCGCCCTCCTGTGGATCGCACTCGCGCTGATCCTGCTGCTCGGCCTCTTCGGCCTGATCTTCCAGACCCTGACAGCAACCAGCACCGAAAACTACCTGTTTTACGTCCTGCGTATCGCGGGCCTCACCACCGTACTGGGCGCCGTCATCGCCCTGCCCTTCACCATCATCCGCCTGCAACTGACCCAACAGCAAACCCGCAACCAGCAAGAGAGCCTGTTCAACGACAAGATCAACGAGGCAACCAAGGGTCTATACGCGCGGCGACAGGTCACTCTTGGCGAGGGCACAGAGGCAAAAGACCACTGGCAAGACAACATCATCCAACGCAATGCGGCAATCGACCGTTTGGAAGGATTGGCACAGGAAAAACCCGAAGAAACATCTCGCATAGCGCGTCTGCTTGCGAGTTATCTCGTTGAACTCAGCGCGCAGGTCCGAGCTGTGCCTGACCCAAAAGATGCTAGTGCAGAGAATTTGGAAAGTTGGGTATACGAGTTACCCCCAGCTCGATCCGATATGGAAAAGGCAGCGCAAACGCTCGGACGTTTGTCCAATGTGTCACCGTTGACCGCAAAAGATTTAAACCTGCGCGGTGCAAATCTTCAGTGCGTTGATCTTAGTGGTGCCGACTTGATGAACGCCCGCCTTGAAGGCGCAAACCTGCACGGAGCAAGCCTACATCGCGCAAATCTACATCGAGCCATACTCGTCGGCGCCAAATTGCAGCACGCAATACTTGAGGACGCTGATCTTCGATACGCCAACCTGCAAGCCGCAAAACTGTCCGGCGCAAATCTTAGAGACGCAAATCTAGTCAATGCGCAAATGACACAAGTTGATACGCGACGGGCCGATCTACGGGGAGCCAACTTGGCAAGGTCAGTCTGTCGCGTGGCGAATTTCTCTGATGCTTTGCTTGTGGAATCGAACCTCTCAGGTACGAACCTGCAAGGAGCCAATCTCGAGGGTACGGATTTGGCCGGCACGATTCTCGAAAACGCCAATCTACGCGGTGCGACACTGGCAAACGCGAATTGGTTCGGCACAAAAGTACAGGGGGCGGACTTTCGCGGCGCGACCATCGATCCCAGTGCTGTTGGCCTCATGATCGGTAAAGCGACGCTCCCCAAAGGCTGGGACAAGGACATCCCGAACCCCTAATCCTTAACCAAAAGTTATCACAAATTTCCAAACCTTAACGCGCCCCAAACCCTAACAATCCGTTACCACCAGCCGACCCCCGGTTTTGTACAAAACACCCCCCATTTTCATCAAAACCCCCGAAGAGCCCCGAAAAGGGGGCGATGAGGCACCCGTGTTTTGTACAAAACACCCCCCGTTTTGAACAAAACCCCGCCCGCACCCCCACCGCACGCATCGTTAATCCCTTTCCCCTATCCCCCAGATCGGGCATAGCAGCGCCAGAATTTTGCACCAAAGCAGGAGCCAGACCCATGCACGACATCCGCGCCATCCGGGCCAATCCGGACGCCTTCGACGCCGCCCTCGCGCGCCGTGGGGACGCGGGTCAGTCGTCTAAGCTCTTGGAATTGGACGAAAAACGCCGCGCCTGCATTCTCGCCGCCGAAACCGCGCAGGCCGATCAGAACCGCGCCAGCAAAGAGGTCGGCGCCGCCAAGGCCCGCGGGGACGAGGACGAATTCCAACGCCTGCGCGCCTTAGTGTCTGAAAAGAAAGCAGAAATTTCCAAAATGCAGGACGAGGCCAAGGCGCTGGACACTTTGCTCACCGACGCCCTCGCCTACATCCCCAACCTGCCAGCCGAGGACGTGCCGGACGGCGCGGACGAGGATGACAATGTCGAGATCAAACGCTGGGGCACCCCGCAAACCTTTGATTTCGCTGTAAAAGAGCATTTCGACATCGCCTCCGTCGCCCCCCACATGGATTTCGAAACCGCCGCCAAAACCTCTGGCAGCCGCTTCGTCATGCTCACCGGCCCCGTCGCCCGCATTCACCGTGCGCTGGCACAATTCATGATCGACACCCATGTCGACCAGAACGGTTTAACGGAGGTCAACAGCCCCGTCCTCGTCCGCGACGACGCCATGTATGGTACTGATAAGCTTCCCAAATTTGCCGAAGACAGCTACCGCACCGAAGACGGGATGTGGCTCGTTTCCACCTCCGAAATCCCCCTCACCTACACCGTCGCAGGCGACATCCTCGACGCGTCCCAACTGCCCATCCGCCTCACCGCCCACACCCTGTGCTTCCGCTCCGAAGCCGGCAGCGCCGGCCGCGACACCGCCGGCATGCTGCGCCAGCACCAGTTCGAAAAGGTCGAGATGGTCTCGATCACCCATCCGGACTCGTCTGAGGACGAACAGAAACGCATGTTGGGCTGTGCCGAGGGGATCCTCGAAGCCCTTGAAATCCCTTACAGAACCGTCGTGCTGTGCACGGGCGACATGGGCTTTGGCGCGCGCCGCACCTACGACATCGAAGCGTGGCTGCCGGGCCAGAACACCTATCGCGAGATCAGCTCCGTCTCAACCACCGGCGATTTCCAGGCCCGCCGCATGAACGCCCGGTTCAAACCCGCAGATGGCGGAAAACCGCAGTTCGTTCATACACTTAACGGCTCCGGCCTCGCCGTGGGGCGCTGCCTGATCGCCGTGCTTGAAAACGGCCAACAGGCCGACGGTTCTGTCACCCTGCCCACAGCTCTCGCTCCCTACCTCGGCGGCAAGACGACGCTCACCGCAGACGGCACGCTAGCCTAGGCCAAGCGCTGCAAAAAACCGCTGCAGCGAGGTCGGGCGATACGTTTCGACCTCGCGCAGGCGCGCCGCGCAGCTGTCGTGCAGCGTGGTCACCTCGTGCGGATCTTTCCGCCATTCCAACAGGTTAGAGGCAATGCGGTAGAACCCGCCGGGATCGCTCAACCGATCCGACGATGCCGTATGATCCGCGCCAGCGTCCGTTACGGCCATCCCGTCGCGCCATGTCAAATCCGGCGCGCCCGCAGCCACCCACGCCTTGGGCAGCACCGACAGCGCGTCGATCTTGGCACTGCCGCCGACGATGCCGTGATCACCCACAAACCAGCGTTGTTCGTAGGGTGTCGTGGCGCCGGTCGGGTCCACCTCCCGGTTCAATCGGTCGGTGTTCTCCCACAGCGTCGGCACGTAAAACTTGCGCTTTTCATCCGCCGCCACGGCATGCCGCGCGGCCCGGACCGAGCTGGACAAAACCATGTCGTGGAATTCGTACTGTCTGTTGTAAAACGCTGCAATCGCTCCGAAAAGTGCCGTCGGAATGCCGCGCGCGCCGACCGTGTCCCACACGCCGACATACGCGATTTTCACGATGGGCACGGGTGCGGGGCGCGCGTCGCGGTCCACCTGCGACGTCGCGAACCGGGTCGACAGCGCAGTGCGCCGCTCCAAAATCCCCGGCGCGTCCGGGGCGTTGCCTTCGCCGGGCGCGCGGTACAGGCGAAACGCCTTGCGAATGCCCCGGGGCGAGGTGTCGTCGACAATCCCGCATTTGCGGATCATCCCCGCCACCGACCGAGCCGTGAACGCGCCACGGGAAAACCCGAAGAGGTAGATCTCGTCGTCCGGCTCATAGATCTCGGCAATGGCTGCGTAGGCCGCCTTGACCTTTTCCGCCAGACCGCTGCCCAAGGCCCCGCCCAACACGCGGTTCACACCGCGCCCGATCCAGCTGGCATAACGCCCGTCATCGGTGCCCACGCCCGAAAAATACTTGACCACCTGAACGTCGCTGGTGTCGAGCGCGACAGCAAGCTCGGGCAGGTGCGTGGTGTCCTCGATATCCGGGGAATTCCAGGTGCCGTCGCAGAGCACAACGATGCGCTTCATCGAAAAACCCTTTTGTTTTAATGTTTTGTGCGGTAGCTGACGGCAAGTTTAGCAATATTCAACCCAAGGTAAAGACACATGAAACCCGAAACCTGGGCCGCGCCCGCCGTGTTGATTTTCGCGCTGGCTTTTGCCGCGTCGCCGCTGATCGTGCCCGATTTCGGCGGCTTTGATCCGCAGGCGTTTCCGATCCCGCAAGACACCCCGCCGGTGCAGCCTGCGGGGTATGCATTTGCGATCTGGGGGGTGATTTTTCTGTGGCTTGTGATCGGCGCGGGCTACGGCGTCGTGGCGCGGCGGGCCACCCCGGACTGGACCGCGATGCGCGTGCCGCTGGCCCTGTCGCTGGCGGTCGGGGCCGTGTGGCTGCCCGTGGCCACGATCAGCCCGGTCTGGGCCACGATCCTGATCTGGGCGATGCTGTTGCCCGCACTGGCCGCCCTGAACGCTGCGCCGCGAGAGGCCGCGTGGGCGGCGGCATGGCCCGTGGGGCTCTATGCCGGGTGGTTGAGTGCTGCGTCCTGCGTGGCCATCGGCCTGTTGCTGGGTGGCTACGGAATTTTGTCCGAGATCACAGCGGCTTACCTGATGGTCGGCGTGGCGATCGCCCTGGCCTTTGCCGTGATGTGGCGGCTGGCCCGCGCGCCCACCTACGGGGTTGCGGCGATCTGGGCGTTCATTGCGGTGGCGGTGCAAAACGGGTTTGCCGGGGTCGGCATCCTTGCCCTGATCGGCGCAGTGCTGCTGCTGGTCCCGACGCTGCGCGCGGCACGCGGCTAGCCGCGCCGCCCCTCCTTGTGCTTGCGCAGTTTCGACGGTGCCGCCTTTTTGCGCCCCTTGTAGGGGTTGGCCGCACCCTGACCGCGCATAAAGAGCCTGATCGGCGCGCCCGGCATATCAAAGTCGACCCGTAAGCCATTGATAAGATATCGCGCATAGCTCTCGGGCATCTTGTCGGGATGGCTGCACATCACCACGAATGCCGGGGGGCGCGTCTTGGCCTGCGTCATGTAGCGCAGCTTGATCCGCTTGCCCTGCGGCGCGGGCGGCGGGTGCGCCTCTATCATGCCGGACAGCCAGCGATTCAATGCAGCGGTCGGAACGCGACGGTTCCAGACGGCATGCGCCCGCAGGATGGCGTCGTGCAGCCGATCGAGACCGCGGCCGGTCTTGGCCGACACGGTGACAAGCGGCGCCCCCTTGAGCTGAGGGAGCAGGCGCTCAAAGCTTTCCTTGAGATCGCGCAGCTTGGCCTGCTTTTCGTCCTCGATGTCCCATTTGTTGACCGCCACGACCACCGCCCGCCCCTCGCGTTCGGCGAGGTCGGCAATGCGCAGGTCCTGTTGTTCAAAGGGAATCGCGGCGTCCAGCAACACCACCACCACTTCGGCGAATTTGACCGCGCGCAGCCCGTCGCTGACCGACAGTTTTTCCAGCTTTTCCTGCACCTTGGCGCGTTTGCGCATGCCCGCGGTGTCAAAGATGCGCATGGGCGTGGCCACACCGTCCGGCCCCGCCCATTCCGTGCGCAGGCTGATGGCGTCCCGGGTGATCCCGGCCTCGGGTCCTGTCAGCAGGCGGTCTTCGCCGATGATACGGTTGATCAGGGTGGATTTGCCGGCGTTGGGCCGTCCCACCACGGCGACCTGCAATGGCTTGGCCGCGGTGATCGCGGGGATGTCGTCTTCGTCCGCGTCCTCGTCAATGTCGACATCCGTTTCGGGCGTACTGTCGTCGACCCGTTCTGCCATCGCGTCCGCCAAAGGCTGCAACTGGGCATAAAGGTCGGTCATCCCCTCGCCGTGCTCGGCAGACAGACGGATCGGTTCACCCAACCCCAGCGCGTAAGCCTCTAGCATACCGGCATCGGCGGCGGCCCCTTCGGCCTTGTTGGCCGCCAGCAGCACGTGATCGGCGCGCTTGCGCAGGATGTCGGCAAACACTTCATCCGTGGGGGTGACCCCGCTGCGCGCATCCACCATGAACAGGCACACATCGGCCATGTCCACGGCCCGTTCGGTCAGCCGCCGCATACGACCCTGCAGGCTGTCGTCGGTCGCCTCTTCCAGCCCGGCGGTGTCGATGACGGTAAAGCGCAGGTCAGCGAGCCGCCCCTCGCCCTCGCGCAGGTCGCGTGTCACGCCTGGCTGGTCATCGACCAGAGCAAGGCGTTTGCCCACAAGGCGGTTGAACAGCGTCGACTTGCCCACATTGGGGCGGCCGACAATGGCGAGGGTGAAGGTCATGCTGGCGTCCTGAATTGCGCCGCAGCGCTTAGCGCATTCCGCGCGCAGGGGAAAGCCTCAGCGGTAAGCGATCAGGGTGCCCTTGCGATCCACGACATAAAGCGTGCGGCCCGCCACCACCGGGGCTGTGGTGGCACCGGCATCAATCTCGGTTGCACCGACCAGCGCGCCCGAGGCGGGATCATAGCTGCGGATCAGCCCGTCAGAGGAGGCCACGATCAGGCGGCCGCCAGCCAGAACCGGTCCGTGGTGCGTAAAGACTTCGGCAAAGCGCCGCGGTTTGTCCTTGACGAAATTGGGCAGCCTGCTGCCCCAGATGCGGGTTCCGTCCGTGGCATCTAGGCGCAACAACTCGTTGCGGTCACTGACTTGAAACACGCTGCCTGCCACAGGCAGAACAGTGCCCAGCGCGCCTTCGGTCGCGGTCCAGATGCGACGCCCGTTCACGGCATCGATGGCCACGGTGCGGCCCGCCTGGTTACCTGCGTAAATTGTGCTTCCCGCCACGACCGGACGGCCGGTCACGTCATCAAAGCTGGCCAGTGCGCGCCCGGTGCGCCGCCCGGAGACCGAACTGTCCCAACGGCGCAGCCCGCCCTGGCGGAACACGGCCTGCATTTCGCCCGATCCGAAGGAAAACACCGCAAGCCCGTCAACAACCACCGGTGCCGGAGCGCCCAGCACGTTCGTGATGCTGTCGGATGCGGTCACAGTCCATGCGATGCGCCCGGTGTCTTTTTCGATCGCCCAGCCGGTATTGTCGCCAGCCACAAGGTAGACGAGGTCGCCGAACACGGTCGGACGGCCAGAGGCGGTTGCATTCAGGTCCTGGGTCCACAGCTCGCGCCCGGTTTCGACATCAAGGGCGGTCAGCGCGCCAAAGCCTGTCGTCACGAACAGACGCCCCTCGTCGACGGCCAAGCCGCCGCCGGTGGCGTCGTTGTCATCGGCTTCGTCCGGGCGCACATCGGCCTGCCACAGCACCTGCCCGCCGGTTGAAACAGCCGACACCGTCGTCAGGCTGTCCAGCGTGAAAATGCGGCCATCCGCAACCACGGGATCGGCATTGATGCGGTATTTGCGGCTGTCGCCTGCGCCGATATTGACAGACCAGATCGGCGTCAGCGCAGCACCAAGGCTGGCGTGATCGGTGCGGAAGGATTGCGTCCCGATACCTTGCGGAGCGCTGGTGTTGGCGACTTGTGCAGGCAAAGTGATCGCGCGGGCAGCGTCGGTGATCTCTTGGGCGGCGTCGGTCACTGCCGCGTCTGCTGTCAACGCGGCGCTGACCGGTTCACGGACCCCGGGGATGATGACCTCGCGTTCCTGACAGGCGCTGAGCAGGACCGTCGCGGCAAGGCCGAGCGCAAGGGGTGACCGCCGCACAAGACGGCGTGCGGTAAGCCTCGCATCCTGGGAATTGCCCATGCCCTGCCCCCTATTCAGTGTCGCCGGCAGAGCCGCCGGTTTCATCAAGCGTGCCCCCCAGCGCCACAATTGCCTGTACTGCGCGTTGTTGCAAGCCTGTGGTGGCTTCTGCGTCGTTGGCGATGGCGCGGTAGCGTTCGATGGCGGCATCGGCGTCGCCGGTTTCAATGTCAATGAGGGCCAGCTGTTCTTCGGCCAGCAGGCGGTAGTCAACGCCCGGCACGGCCAATTCCGCAAACCCTGCCCGACGCGATACGACATCAAGGCTGTCGGATTGCAACAGCAAACGGCGGAATGCGGCGAACTGGCGATAGGACAACGGCAGATCGGAAGCGTTCTCCACGCCCTGAAGTGCTGCAATGGCGGCGTCTGCGTTGCCCACCTCGGCCTCGGCATTTGCGCGCATGAAGGCGAGCATCGCTGCGCTTTCCGGCCCCGGGGCATCGAGGTCGCGCAAGGCAGCCGCCTGAGCACCCGCATCTTCATTGGACAGCGCCTCGAGCATGGCGTCGCCCAGCGCTTGCGCGCGTGCCTCGGCTTGCGCCTTGCGATATTCGATAAAGCCCGCGCCGCCGACAATGACGACAAGCACGGTTGCACCGATCCAGCCGTAGCGCCGCAGGTAGCCGAACAGGCGGTCGCGGCGGACCTCTTCGTTGACCTCGTCGATAAAGCTGTCGGTGTCGCTCACGCCTTGCTCCCTTGCCCGGTTGACCCGGTGTCCCGCCCCGATTTCGCGCCTCTCTTACCCCGCGCGCGGCCCCGGGGGCAAGAGCGCCCGGACCGAGCGGTCAAATGCGCCAAAAGCTGTCGGGCGCAAGGGCGCTGGCCCTTGCCATTCCGCGCCAAAGACGCAATTGCTGAGCCATGGCACAGCAAAACGACAATCCGGCCGATCCGTTCAAAAAAGCACTGGCCGAAGCGACCAAGGTAATGGCCAATGACCCCGAGCTGTCGGTCAGCTATTCGGTGGACCCATCGGGCCTGTCGGGCGATGCGATGCGCCTGCCGCAGGTGTCGCGGCGGATGACCCGGGACGAGGTGCTACTGGCCCGAGGCACGGCGGATGCGCTGGCGCTGAACCGGCGCTATCACAACGGCCAGACCCACGCGCGCTATGCGCCGCAAGGCGAGATGGCGCGCGCGCTGTACGAAGCGATGGAAACCGCCCGCTGCGAAGCGATGGGCGCCCGCGACATGCCGGGTACTGCGGGCAACATCGACGCCAAGATCGCGCACGAGGCGGCGCGCAAGGGCTATGACCAGTGCAAGCAGGCGTCGGACGTGCCGCTGGAGGCCGCGGCGGGATACCTGCTGCGCCACCTTGCAACAGGGCGGGAGATGCCCGCGGGCGCGCAGAACGCGATGGAGCTTTGGCGCGGGTTCATCGAAGATCAGGCCGGCGGCACATTGGAAAATGTCAACGACATCCTCGATGATCAAAGTGCCTTTGCCAGGTTTGCCCGGCAAATCATCTCGGATCTCGGCTACGGTGATCAGTTGGGTGACGATCCCGATCAAATCGATGACGAACAGGAAGACAGCGCCGAGGACAGCGCAGACGAGGACGAACAGCCCGACAGTTCGGGCGAAGATGACGACGGCGACGACAACACCGAAGCCACCCCCGAATCCAGCCAGGACGAACAGCAGGACGCAACAGAGGCGTCCGTGTCGATGGACGACATGGCGGACCAGGAACTGGGTGAAGAAGCCGAGATGCCCGAGGGCGAAGCGCCGCTTGAACCCCCTGCCCCGCAGCCGGTGTCCGAGGCCGATCCGGATTACCAAGTCTATCTGGGCGATCATGACGAAGAAATCATGGCAGAGGATCTGGCCGAGCCGGTCGAACTGGAGCGCTTGCGCGCGTATCTCGACCAACAACTGGAGCCCCTGAAAGGCGCCGTGTCGCGTCTGGCCAACAAACTCCAGCGCCGCCTGCAAGCGCAGCAGAATCGCAGTTGGGAGTTCGACCGCGAGGAAGGTATTCTGGATGCCGGTCGTCTGGCCCGCGTTGTCGCCAACCCGACCACCCCTCTCAGCTTCAAGGTCGAGAAAGACACCGAGTTTCGCGATACCGTGGTGACGCTGCTGCTGGATAATTCCGGGTCGATGCGTGGACGGCCGATTTCAATTGCTGCCATCTGTGCCGATGTTCTGGCCCGCACGCTGGAGCGGTGCAACGTTAAGGTCGAGATCCTCGGCTTTACCACCCGTGCGTGGAAAGGCGGGTTGGCGCGTGAGGCGTGGCTGAACGAAGGCCGCCCGGTGCAGCCAGGACGGCTTAATGATCTGCGCCACATCATCTACAAATCGGCCGATGCCCCGTGGCGGCGCACAAGGCCCAACCTTGGCCTGATGATGAAGGAGGGCCTGCTGAAGGAGAACATCGACGGCGAGGCACTGGAATGGGCGCATCGGCGCATGATCGGGCGGCCCGAGGCGCGCAAGATCCTGATGGTGATTTCGGACGGCGCGCCCGTGGATGACAGCACGTTGTCGGTGAACCCGGCCAACTATCTGGAAAAGCACCTGCGCGACGTGATCGCGATGGTCGAGCGGCGCCGTGCCGTGGAACTGCTGGCCATCGGTATCGGCCACGACGTGACGCGCTATTATGACCGTGCGGTGACCATCACCGACGTTGAACAACTGGCCGGTGCGATGACCGAACAACTCGCCGCCCTGTTCGACAGTGATCCGCGGGCGCGCGCACGGGTCACGGGCATGCGGCGTGCCGGATGACCCCATGTCCCACGCTGCTGAATCCGGCCCTTCGGGGAGGATTTTTTTGAAACAGAGAAGGGGCAGGATGCGCTTGTTCCGCATCGCGGGCGATCGTTTGAGTGAGGCAGATGTTTCAGAGCTTTGAGGTAACGGCGCGACCTGAACAGGGGCCGCCACGGCTGCACGCGTTGCGCGACGAGATGCGCGCAGAAGGCCTGTCGGGGTTCTTGGTGCCACGGGCGGATGCGCACCGGGGCGAATATGTGTCGGCCCGTGACGAGCGGCTCGCGTGGCTCACCGGATTTACCGGGTCCGCTGGATTTTGCGCAGCCTTGCTGGATGTGGCCGGCGTGTTCATCGACGGCCGGTACCGGACGCAGGTGAAGTCTCAGGTTGCAAGCGTGTTTACGCCGGTGCCGTGGCCTGAAACGTCGCTGGCGGACTGGTTGAAGGCGCAGCTGCCAAATGGTGGCACGGTCGGGTTCGATCCTTGGCTGCACACGCCCGGTGAGATTTCCAAAGCGGAAACGACGCTGGAGGGAACCGGGATCGTTCTGCAGCGATGTGAAAACCTGGTAGACCGGATCTGGCAAGACCAACCGGAACCTGCTGCAGCGCCCGCCACCGTTCACCCGATTGAATTTGCCGGCGAAAGCCATGGCAACAAATGCGCGCGTCTCGCCGCGGAGTTGCATGCACACGGCCGGAATGCAGCCGTGCTCACGTTGCCGGATTCGATCTGCTGGCTGCTGAATATCCGTGGCGCGGACATCGCGCACAACCCCGTTGCGCAAGGATTTGCGATTCTGCATGCCACCGGGCGGGTTGAACTTTTCATGGCGCCAGCCAAGCTTGACCGGCTGGGCGATCATCTGGGCGACGCGGTCGAATGCCATCCGCCACATGCTTTCACCGACAAACTGGCCGTGTTGGCGGGGCCGGTTCAGGTCGAAAAATCAACCGTTCCCGTGGCGGTGGCCGATATCCTTGGCGACAAGGCCGTTTGGGGCGCTGACCCGTGCGCGTTGCCCAAGGCCTGCAAGAACGCGGCCGAGATCGCCGGGGCTGCCGCGGCGCACTTGCGCGATGGCGCGGCGGTGATCGATCTGTTGGCCTGGCTGGATGCGCAGGAACCGGGAACTGTGCGCGAGACGCAAGTGGTCACCCGGCTTGAAGCGGCGCGCAGGCAGGACAACGCCCTGCGCGACATCAGCTTTGAAACCATAGCCGGTACGGGACCGCACGGTGCCATCATGCATTACCGGGTCACCGAAGACACCGACGCAGTGCTGGAGGCCGGGCAGCTTTTGGTGCTCGACAGCGGGGGGCAGTATCTGGACGGCACGACGGACATCACTCGCACCCTTCCCATCGGCCCGCCGCCCGAAGAGGCGCGTGCGGCGTTTACAAGGGTGCTCGCCGGGATGATCGCCATGTCGCGGTTGCGCTGGCCCGTTGGACTGGCCGGGCGTGACATCGAAGCCGTGGCGCGCGCGCCGCTCTGGTATGCGCATCAGGATTTTGATCATGGCCTCGGGCACGGTGTCGGCGCGTATCTCAGCGTGCACGAAGGCCCGCAACGGCTCAGCCGCGTGAGCGACGTACCGCTGAAACCCGGCATGATCCTGTCGAACGAGCCCGGGTACTATCGCGAAGGCGCGTTTGGTATCCGGATCGAAAATCTGATCGTCGTGGAACAGGCCGACGCGCCCGAAGGCGGAGACGCACACCGCGAAATGCTGGGGTGGCGCACGCTGACTTACGTGCCGATTGACCGGCGTCTGATCGTCCCGGCGATGCTGGATGCGCCGTCGATTGAGTGGCTCAACAGCTATCACGCACAGGTGGCAGACCACATGATGTCGCGGGTGTCGGAGGCGGCACAGCCGTGGTTGAAAGCGGCCTGCGCACCGCTTTGACAGGGGCCACATTTGGGTGTGTCGCGGCGGCGCTTTCCCTGCTACAACCCGGTCTCACCCCGCTGATTTGAAACGCGAAAGGAGCCTGCCATGGCCAACCACATCACTATCCGCACCGCCCCGGGCACCTGGACCGTTCGCGCGGGCGGCGCTGTTCTGGGTGAGAGCAAGGCGGCGATTGAGCTCAGCGAGGGGGACTATCCGGCAGTGATCTATTTCCCGCGGACAGATATTGCCATGGCATTCCTCGACAGCACCGACAAATCGACCCACTGCCCGCACAAGGGCGATGCCAGCTATTTTTCCGTGGTCACCAAATCGACCGTGATCGAAAACGCGGCATGGTCCTATGAGGACCCTCTGGCAGATGTCGCGCGGATCAAGGATCATGTTGCGTTTTATACCGGCGACGCGATCACCGTTGAGCAGATCTAAAGCCGGGCTTTGACGCAGGCTATGAAATCCATACCGCGGGCTTCGAAATTATCGTATTGATCGAAGCTTGCCGCGGCCGGGGCAAGCAGAACGACGTCGCCCACTTCGGCATCCTTAATGGCAGAATCAACGGCGGCTTGCATGGTCGTGCAAACCTGCGCTTCGGGTTCCAGTTGCAGGGCAAAAGCGGCGGCCTCGCGCCCGATCACATAGGCTTTTCTCACGGCCCTTGAGGCGTCGGCCAGGGCCGCCAGCCCACCCTCTTTTTCGAGGCCGCCGCAGATCCAGCGGATATTGTCAAAGGCCGCCAGCGCTTTGCCTGCGCTGTCGACATTGGTGGCCTTGCTGTCATTGACAAATCGCACGCCGTCTTTTTCGGCCACCAATTGCGATCGGTGTGGCAGACCCGCAAAGCTGGCAAATGCGCGTTCGATCACCTTGGGCGCGACACCTACGGCGCGGGCCGCAGCATAGGCGGCGCAGGCGTTCTGATGATTGTGCGCCCCGGGCAGACCGGGTACCGCGCGCAGATCAATCGAGGCGACCTGCCGCCCCTTGCGTTGTTCCGAAAGAAAACCCTTGCGCGCAAAAACGGACCATCCCGGCCCGTCGAGCTTTTGGCCCGATGACACGCGGATCACCCGGTCATCCGCTGCGCCTTCGCTGAGTTGGCCAGCGAGAAAGAGCCCTTCGTTCTCGTCGACCCCGATCACCGCGCGATCCGGACCACCTTCGGCGAAAAGGCGACGTTTGGCAGCGAAATAGCCGCCAAAGCCTGCGTGCCGGTCGAGGTGGTCCGGGCTGAGATTGGTGAACACGGCGACGTCCGGTGTGAGGCTGCGGGCAAGTTCCGTCTGATAGCTCGACAGTTCCAGCACCACGATACTGCCGTTTTGTGCCGGGTCGATGTCCAGCACGCCCCGACCGATATTGCCCGCAAGCTGGCTGTGGCGGCTGTCCTCCTCCATGATATGGTGCAGCAGGGCTGACGTCGTGGATTTGCCGTTCGATCCGGTTACCGCGATCACCCGAGGTGCGGTGTCGAAACGGTTCCAGTCGTTTGTCGCAAAGCTCTGGAAAAACAGTCCGATATCGTTGTCGACAGGCACACCTGCGCGCAACGCAGCCGCGATGATCGGATTGGGGTCGGGGTAAAGGTGTGGTATGCCGGGTGACACGATCACCCGGACCAGGTCGTCCAGTGCGCCGGACTTGCGCAAGTCCCGGATGGTCAGACCTTCGTCTTCTGCACGGCTCCGCGCATCTGGGTTGTCATCCCAACACAATGGCACTGCGCCACCGGCAACCAGCGCATGCGCCGACGCCAGCCCGGTACGGCCAAGGCCCAGAACACCCACCTGCGCGCGTTTCAGTCCACGCACCGGGATCATGGACGCCTCCGAAGCAAGGCAGTGCCGGGCAAGGGGAAACACATGGCGGATTGGAGCTTTTTGATCTTCACGATATCCCCGCTGCCACAACCACGGGGCAGCTGGCAAGCATCATGCGGGACAAGGCGCGCATTCACTGCGCACCCTTGGTGGTGCGGTCAAGGCTGCGGATGGCGCTGACCACGCGCGCGAGGTTCATGCTCAGCGAGCCTTTGACCAGCACCACGTCCCCGCTGTCGAGCTGGCGGCGCGCGGTTTCGACCATCTCGTCGGCGGTTGCGGTCCAGACCCCCCGCTGCGCTTCGGGCAGTGCGTCGTACAAAGATTGCATAAGCGGTCCGATACAGTGCACCGCATCAATGTTCCGCATCGCATCCAGCTGCGCCAATTCTTCATGCAAAACTTCGGCCTCTTCGCCCAACTCTTTCATATCTCCGAGAAAAGCGATTCTGCGTCCGCGGCTTACCCGACCGATATCGTGGACCACATCGGCGCCGGCCAGCACCTCGAGTGCGGCGGTCATGCTGGTCGGGTTGGCATTGTAGCTGTCGTCGATCAATTCCAGCGTCAGGTGCGTTTCGACCGGATCCAGCGTGATCGTCTCGCGGGCGCCGCGTCCCTCATAGGGTGTCCAGCGGCCCAAGGTCTGCACCGCCAATGCCAGATCGCCACCCAGCGCTTCGACCGCTGCCAGTGCACCCAGCCCGTTTTCCGCATAGTGGCGCCCGGGCGCTGCTATCTTGTACAAAAGCGGCACACCATGCGCCGTGGCCTGCACAACGGTCGCTTCGGTCTGCACATCGATTGACCGAAGGACAAAGGCCTGCCCCGCCGCGCCGAAATCGACCGCCGCCGCGCCCAGACGAGTCGCAGTATCCCGCAATACCGAGGCGGTAGAACAGTCAGCGTTGAGGATGCCGATTCCCCCCGGCTCCAACCCTTCGAGGATCGAAGCCTTTTCGGCGGCGATCCCTTCGACTGCGCCGAATGCCTCCAGATGCGCGGTGCCCACGGTCGTGATCATGGCCACGTGCGGGCGGGCCATGCGCGCGAGCGGGGCAATTTCGCCCGGATGGTTCATTCCGATCTCGATCACCGCGTATTCGGTGTCTTGCGGCATCCGCGCCAGGGTCAGCGGGACACCCCAGTGGTTGTTATAGCTTGCCACAGAGGCATGGGTGCGGCCCTGATCGGCCAGCATGTCGCGCAGCATTTCCTTGGTCGATGTCTTGCCCACGGAACCGGTCACGGCGACAACCCGGGCGGCGGTGCGGGCGCGGCCAGCGATGCCAAGCGCCTCAAGCCCTGTCTGCACATCATCGACCAGCAAGAGCGGCGCATTTTCGGCCACGCCCTCGGGGATGCGGCTGACCAGCGCGGCTGTAGCGCCTTTGTCCAGCGCCTGGGCCACGAAATCGTGGCCGTCGCGGGCCGCTGTGAGCGCCACAAAGAGATCGCCCTGTTGCAAGGTACGGGTGTCGATGGACACACCGGTGGCCGACCAGTCGCGCGTGGCTTTGCCACCTGTCGCCGCGGCGGCATCGGTGGCGGTCCAAAGGGTCATGCCAGCCTCCCTTCCAGTGCCGCGACGGCGACACTCGCCTGTTCCACATCGTCAAATGGCAGCACATCGTCGCCTACGATCTGCCCGGTCTCATGCCCCTTGCCTGCGATCAAAAGAGCGTCACCCGGGCCAAGCGCGTCGACGGCGCGCAGAATCGCTTCGGCCCTGTCGCCCACGTCGCGCGCGTCCGGGCATCCCTCGAGGACGTCAGCCCGGATGCTGGCGGGGTCTTCGCTGCGCGGGTTGTCATCGGTGACAAACACCTCGTCGGCATATTCCGCAGCAGCGGCGCCCATCAAGGGGCGCTTGCCCGCGTCACGGTCCCCGCCGGCGCCAATAACGGCCACCAGCCGGCCCAGCACATGCGGGCGCATCGCCTGCAGCGCGGTGGCGACGGCATCGGGCGTGTGGGCATAGTCGACAAAGACGGTGGCGCCGTTGGCACGGGTCGCCGCCAGCTCCATCCGGCCGCGCACGGTGGCCAGTTCCGGCAACGTGCGGAACACCTCGTCCGGATCCGCTCCAGCTGCGATGACAAGTCCACAGGCCAGTGCCACGTTGTCGGCCTGAAACCCTCCGATCAGCGGCAGGTGCGCGGTGTAGGCCGCGCCGCGAAAGCTGAAACGGACATCCTGGCCCGCCGCATCGAACCGTTGGCCTGACACGTGCAGATGCCCACCGCTGCGGCCCACTGTCATGACCTCCTGCCCTCGGGCTTCGGCAATCGCCGCCATGTCCACGCCGCGCGGATCATCGATGTTGACCACCGCCACGCCGTCTTCGGCCAGCACGCGGGCAAAAAGGCCTGCCTTGGCGTCGAAATACGCGTCGAACGTCTTGTGATAGTCCAGATGATCCTGGGTAAAGTTGGTAAACCCTGCCGCCGCCAGCCGGACGCCGTCCAATCGGCGCTGGTCCAGCCCGTGCGACGACGCCTCCATCGCCGCGTGGGTGATCCCGGCATCACGCGCCGCCGCCAGCGTGCGGTGCAATGTGATCGGCTCGGGTGTGGTATGGGCCAAAGGGGCAGTCCACGCGCCTTCGACGCCGGTCGTGCCAAGGTTCACAGCCTGCAATCCCAACGCAATCCATATCTGGCGCACAAACGTGCTGACCGAGGTTTTGCCGTTGGTGCCAGTGACCGCAACCATGGTTTCGGGTTGTCCGCCGAACCAGAGCGCCGCGCTCAGTGCAAGTGCTTCGCGCGGCGCATCCGTAACCACGAGCGCAGCATCGCCAAGGTCCGGCTCGGCGATCTGTGCGCCTTGAATGTCCGTCAAAATCGCTGCAGCCCCCATGCGCACGGCATATTGCACGAATTCCGCTCCATGCACCCGCGCCCCGGGCATGGCGGCGAACATGTGGCCTGCGCGTACCTCCCGGCTGTCGACCGAAAGTCCGGTGATTTGCGGGTTCGCCCCGCCGCGCGCGGTCAGTCCCAGCGCGCTCAGAGGCCTTGGCTGCTCACCCATTTGCCTGCTCTAGTTGCTGCGTGTCAGCGTTATATCAGCCAATGATTTGGGTTCAACGCCGGGGCGCAGGCCAAGAAGCGGCGCGACGCGGCCGATCATTTCGGCCGCGATGGGCACTGCCGTCCAGCCAGCGGTACGGCGCGGCTTGTCGCCCGAGGTTTCAACCGGTTCATCGAGGGTGACCACCAGCGCGTATTTCGGATCATGCGCCGGGAACACGGTGGCAAAGGTCGCGATCACCTTGTCATCATAGTAGCCACCGCGCGCGCGCGGTTTGTCAGCGGTTCCGGTCTTGCCGCCCACAGCATATCCCGGCACCTCGGCCATGGACGCGGTGCCATCGGTCACCACCTTGCGCAGCATATCGCGTGCGGCACTGGCGGCACCTTCGCTGATCACGCGGGGGCCGCGCTGCGGCATGGATTGTTTGAGAATGGTCGGTTCGACCTTGTACCCGCCATTGGCCAGCGTGGCATAACCTGCCGCCAGATGCATGGGTGAGGTCGACAGACCGTGACCGTAACTGATGGTGACCGAACTCAGTTCGGTCCAGCGGTCAGGCAACAGCGGCTTGCCCCCCTGCGCCTCGACGATTTCAAAGGGCGTCGCATCAAAAAACCCGAGACTTCTGAGGAATGCCTGCTGCCGTTCCGGCCCGATTTGCAGCGCCAGACGCCCGGTGCCGCGGTTCGAGGAATGCACGATGATATCGCTCACGCTCAGTGTGCCGTAATCCTTATTGCGGAACTCGCCGATGCGGAATCCTCCGACTTTCATCGGGCCGGATGTGTCGATTTCGGTCGACGGTGACACAAGCCCGAGATCAACCGCCTGGGCCGCCGCAAAGATCTTGAACACCGACCCCAGTTCATAAACGCCCTGCACATACCGATTGAACAGCGGGCTGTCGCTTTGGTCGCCCTTGGTGGCAGGACGCGGGCGATTGTTGGGGTCGAAATCCGGTAAGGACACGACGGAAACAACTTCGCCCGTGTGCACATCCATCAGGACGGATGTGGCCCCCTTGGCGTTCATCAGCTTCATGCCGCCATAGAGCACCTCTTCGGCGGCGGCCTGCACGGTGAGATCCAGCGACAGGCGCAACGGCTGGCCCGCGTTGGCAGGATCGCGCAGGTAATCATCGAACTGCTTTTCCACACCGGCCACGCCGATCACTTCGGCGGCACTCACCCCTTCCTTGCCGAAACTCGCGCCACCCAGCACATGTGCCGCCAGCGCGCCGTTTGGATACAGACGCATGTCACGCGGGCCAAACAGCAGACCGGGATCGCCCAGTTCATGTACCGCCTGCATCTGTTCAGGACTGATTTTTCGTTTTATCCACAGGAACTTGCGCTTACCGGTGAAATCCTCCAGCAACTCTTTTTCGTCCAGATCGTCAAAGATGGCAGCAAGCCCGCGGGCCGCGCCTTCGGGATCAATCATCTGGGGTGGTTGGGCATACAGGGCGTGGGTTTCGAAATTGGTGGCCAGCAGGCGACCATTGCGATCGACGATATCAGCGCGCAAGGCGGAAATGGCCGCACTTTGAACGCTGGCGCGCGGCTCCACCGGGTCAGAGGTGGCAAGCAGCCCCATCCGCAAGCCAACGGTCAGAAACGCTGCGAGAAAGAATACCCCAAGAACAAGCAATCGTCCTTCGGCGCGGGCGCGCATCTGGCTGTGCATTTCAGCATGACGGCGGGCAGTGTTCTCGCGCTCGATCACGTCCGGATTATTGCCTGCCGCCCGGGCAGGCAGAATACGGGCCAACGGGCGCAGCGGGGTGCGGGTCATGGCCGGTTCTCCGCGGGCAAGGTGCCGGAGGTTTCGACGGCATCCGTGATGGGCGGCAGGGGCGGCGCGGGAAAGGCGATCTCGTCCACGTGTCCGAACTGCTCGGGGCGCAATGGCAGCAAGCCAAGCCGGTCGAAATTCAGATCTGCCAGATCGCGCAGCCGGTCCGGCCGGTTCAGATAGGCCCATTCCGCCTTCAGGACTGCCAGTCGCGCATGTGCCGCACGGATGTCGGCGCGCCGTGTGTCCACTTCGTTCAGGGCAGCCTGCGTGGCGTAATTTTCGCGATAGGCCCAAAATGCGAGGCCGATGACCGCAAGCGTGGTCAAGATGTACAGTGCCGTCCGCATCAGGGGCGTCCTTTCACTTGCGGCATACCAATGGATTTGGGGTCAATTGCGCCACTTGGCGCGTCAGTACGGGTCGCGACGCGCAGCTTCGCCGACCGGGCCCGCGGGTTGGCCGCAATCTCGGCGTCACTTGGGGCAATGGCCTTGCGCGGGGTCAACCTGAATGCAGGCTCTGGGGCGTCCGTGGCCGGGGCGTACCGATTGGCATTGCCGCCTTGCCCCGCGCGTGCCGTCAAAAAGCGTTTGACCATCCGATCCTCGACCGAATGAAAGGTGACAACCGCAAGCCGCCCGCCCCGCTTCAATGCGCGCTCTGCCGCCATAAGCCCTTGATAAAGCTCATCATATTCACTATTCACCGCGATCCGCAGCGCCTGAAAGCTGCGCGTGGCGGGGTGCGATTGGCCCGGCTTGGGCCGCGGCAGGCATTTCTCAACGATTCCGGCCAATTCCAGCGTCGTGGTGATGGGGCGCGCGGTGATGATTGCGCGCGCGATGCGGCGGCTGGCACGCTCTTCACCATAGTGAAACAGGATGTCGGCCAGCACGCCCTCGTCGGCCGTGTTCACGATGTCGGCGGCGGACGGGCCGTCCTGGCTCATCCGCATGTCCAGTGGACCGTCCTGCATGAACGAAAACCCACGCTCCGCCCGATCCAGCTGCATGGAACTGACCCCAAGGTCGAGCACAACGCCATCAAGCCCGGCACCATATTCATCAAGGCGCGAAAACACGCCCGGCTGCATGGTGATCCGCCCGTCATATTCTGCAGCCCACCCCGCCGCCATTTCAAAGGCCAGCGGGTCACGATCCACGGCGATCACATGCGCCGCCCCGGCATCTAGCAGTGCGCGCGTGTACCCGCCTGCACCGAATGTCCCATCGAGCCAGGTTCCGGAAACAGGCGCGCAGGCATCCAGGATTGCGTCGATGAGAACCGGAATATGTGGCCCCCCAGCCATCCCTAACCCATATCCCCGTCCAGATATGCAGATGGATCAAGATCGGGGTCGAACCCGTCGTCATCCAGCGCCGCGATCGAGGCGTCGTAAGCCTCGGGCTTCCAGACTTCAAACGTGTCACCCGAGGAAACGAACCGTGCCATGCCGTCCAGCCCGATCTTGTCGCGCAGCTTGGCTGGCAGAACGATCCGCCCGGTTTCGTCGACCACCGCATCGACCGCTTGCGCGGAATAAAGCCGCTCCATCGCCTTTCGCTTGGCGCTGCCGCGTGGATATTTGGCAATCTTCTCGTCCACTTCATCCATCGCTTCGATGGTGAACCCTTCGAGATAGTTGCGCGTGACGCCGCCGTAGACGATGATAATGCGCGGAGCGAGGCCCTCGGTCCAGTCCGGGTCGCACGCTTCGATCACACGGCGAAACGAGGCCGGGATAGACACCCTGCCCTTTGCGTCCACCTTGTGGTCGCTTTCGCCTCTGAACCTGCGTGCCACCTGTTGGCCCGTCCCTGTATCGTTTCCGCGCCCCCGCGCAATGCGTTCCCCCGAAATTGAAACGGCGGGTTGATCTGCTGCCACTGATCAACCCGCCGCGTTGTCCCGCTTGGCGGGATCTCCAGCTGCGCGCGCCACCTGGGGGGATGTCTGCTCGCTCGCGCGCCGGATCTCTTGTCTGATGAAAGCGAGGTGCCTGTATGAAACCTGCTAGAGTTTTGTTTTTGTGCGGGGTCGTTGTGTGCCCCTGCTCGTTCTCATCTGATGCACTATGGATGACATGGGAATTCATGGTACGCAATGGTTTTTTAGGGAAATCAGCCAATTCAACAGCCATCTGAGGCCTATTGAGGATAGAGGCTGAGAGAATTTCTACGTAATTCCTGCAAACATGCTGTGTTAATCTGCATCCATGATACTACATGTTGACAAGTTGAGAGACGCCGGACGGCCTCCCATATTTTCCCACTTTTCTGTAATGACATGGATGGGCAATAAGAGTGTTTATCTTTTGTTCTCAGCCATCACCGCATGAACAAAGTAGATTAAGCGTGAAATGCGCCATTTGATTCGAATCAGAACGATCTGCTGGCACACTTGGACCATGAATTCCCATAATAGGCGTTGGCCCGCAGCGATTGCCCGGGTCAGGCCATTCCGCCCTTGATCAAGCCTGTGGCCATTTGCGCATAAGCCTCTGCCATCTCGCCATTGCCTGCAGCAATCGGCGTGCCGCCGTCCCCGGCCAATCGGGTTTCAAGATCAATGGGCAACGCTCCCAGCAGCGGCACGCCCAGTTTCTCCGCTTCTGCGGCGACACCGCCGTGCCCGAACACCGCGTGCTCGGCACCGCAGTCGGGGCAGACAAAATGCGACATGTTTTCAATCAACCCGAGGATTGGCGTGCCCAGCGTGCCGAACATGTCGATCGCCTTGCGCGCATCGATCAGCGCGACATCCTGCGGTGTGCTGACCACAATGGCGCCGGTCAGGTCGGATTTCTGACACAGCGTCAGTTGCACATCGCCGGTGCCCGGCGGCAGGTCGACCAGCAACACATCCAGGTCGCCCCACGCCACCTGCCCCAACATCTGTTGCAAGGCACCCATCAGCATCGGCCCACGCCATACGACGGCTTTGCCCTCTTCCATCATGAATCCGATGGACATGAGCGTAACGCCATGTGCCTGCAGCGGGATGATCGTCTTGCCGTCCGGCGATGCGGGGCGCTTGTTGATGCCCATCATGCGCGGCTGCGACGGGCCGTATATATCCGCGTCAAGCAGGCCCACCTTGCGCCCCTGCCGCGCCAGTGCCACGGCGAGGTTCGATGACACGGTTGACTTGCCAACACCACCCTTGCCTGACCCGATGGCAAGGATCCGCGCCACGCCCTTGGGTTTGGTCGGACCGGCCTGTGGTTCCGGGTGGCGCCCGATCTTGAGGTTTGGTGGCGCCGCTTTGCCGGGGGTCGGCCCATGTGCGGTCAGCGCGACGCGTGCTTGCGACACTCCGGGCAGCGCCAGCACCGCGGCTTCGGCGGCCTGCCGCACAGGCTCCAGCGCAGCTGCCGCGCGCGCATCCGGCGCTTCGATGACGAACTGCACCACGTCATCACGAATCGAAATGGCTCGCACCAGATCGCGGTCGATCAGCGTTCCACCGTCCGGCAGCGCGACCTGTGACAGCGCTGCTTCGATCTCATTCTTGCTTATGGGCATGGCACGTCCGTCTGCATTTGCCACAATAACTGGCAGATACCGCACCAAGCGCAAGGGTGCGCGCCGATTTGCCTCAAGGCGCACATCCGTTATGCGCAATGCACAACAATTCAACGCCCGGGGCATGCAATTGCTGCATAGCAGCATTGTCGCGCTGTCTATTGTGCAGCTGCAGCATGAACTACATCCTAATCACAACGAAACGAACCAACCGAGTAAGTAACGAGGCAAACAATGGCCTACTATAACGACGTAACACAGCGCACCGATATCCTGGAACGCCTGCTGGCCACAGCGGCCCGGCTGTTCAACGAACTGGCCACGCGGCGCGCGCGCAACCGCACCTACCGCAACACGCTGAACGAGATGCAGACCCTGTCATCGCGCGAACTGGCCGACCTTGGCCTGCACCGCAGCGAACTGAAGCGGATAGCATGGGACGCAGCAGTCGAAGCGGTCCCGAACTGAACACACGAGATCAGGTGCTTCTCCTCCTCCCTGAGGCACCTGTGATTGGCGGCGGCGCCCTCCTCCTCCCTGGCGTCGCCGCACATTCACAACCTAATACATCATCGCGGTCCTCCTCCTCCCTGATCGCATGATGTGACCAGAGCGGCGGTCCCCTCTCCTCCATGGGGCCGCCGTTTTTCTTTGGAGGTACAGGGTTTTTCTAAAAGGGGATGTCATCGCAGCCCGAGACAAAGCGCGACACGACCTTTTTCTGGCCCGCTTTCTCGAAATCCACGTCCAGCTTGTCGCCTTCGATCGCGACGATCGCGCCGTAGCCGAATTTCTGGTGGAACACCCGTTCGCCCACGGTAAAGCTCGACACCGCGCTGAGGTCTATGACCGTGTTGCGGCTTTCGCGCGGCTGGCTCACCGGGCGCTCAGCGCTGCGCGCCTGCAACCGGCGCCAGCCCGGCGAGTTGTAGACATTCGCCTCGGCCGCGGCCTCATGCAGCGTCGACTGCACGCCACCCGGCGCCGCAGCACCAAAACCACCGCCATAAAGCCCCGGCGGGGTCAGCACGTCCACGTGGTCTTCGGGCATCTCGTCGATGAACCGCGACGGCATGGACGATTGCCACTGGCCAAACACGCGCCGGTTCGCGGCAAAGGACACGGTGCAGACCTCTTCGGCGCGGGTGATGCCGACATAAGCCAGCCGCCGTTCCTCTTCGAGGCCCTTGATCCCGCTTTCATCCATGCTGCGTTGCGACGGAAACAGCCCATCCTCCCAGCCGGGCAAGAACACGCAGGGGAATTCGAGGCCCTTGGCCGCGTGCAACGTCATGATCGACACCTTGGCCCCGCCATCGTCCTGTTCATTGTCCATGATCAGCGACACGTGTTCGAGGAAGCCTTGCAGGTTCTCGAAGCCTTCCAGCGCCTTGACCAGTTCCTTGAGGTTTTCGAGCCGCCCGGGCGCCTCGGGCGTTTTGTCGTTCTGCCAGTGCGCGGTGTAGCCGGATTCGTCCAGGATGATCTCGGCCAGTTCCACGTGGCTCACTGGTGGGGGGCCATATTCCAGGCGCACCGGGCCACCGTCGTCGATGACGCTGTCATCGGTCACCTCGATCCGGGGCCCGCGCAGTTTGCCATGCCAGCGGGCGATACCGTCGACCAGTTCGCGCAGCGCGGTGCCGCCCTTGCCCTTGATCAGCCCCTGATCCAAAGCGACGCGCGCGCCTTCCACGAGGCTCACACCGTTGGCACGGGCTGCAATCTGGATGGTCTGCTGCGCCTTGTCGCCGAGGCCACGCTTGGGCGTGTTCACGATCCGCTCGAACGCGAGGTCATCGTCGGGCGACACGACGATGCGGAAATAGGCCATGGCATCGCGGATCTCCATCCGCTCGTAAAACCGCGGGCCGCCGATGACGCGGTAGGGCAGGCCGATGGTCAGGAACCGATCTTCGAACGCGCGCATCTGGTGGGATGCCCGCACGAGGATCGCCATTTCATCGAGGGACATCGACCGCACACCGCGTGTGCCGGACTGGGCGGCTTCGATCTCTTCGCCGATCCAGCGGGCCTCTTCTTCGCCGTCCCAGTGGCCGATCAACCGCACCTTTTCGCCCTCGTCCCGGTCGGTCCACAGCGTCTTGCCCAGACGGCTTTCATTTGCGGCGATCACACCCGAGGCGGCAGCAAGGATGTGCGGGGTCGAGCGGTAGTTCTGCTCCAACCGCACCACGTGCGCGCCCGGAAAATCGGTTTCGAACCGCAGGATGTTGCCCACCTCGGCCCCGCGCCAGCCATAGATCGACTGGTCGTCATCGCCCACGCAGCAAATGTTGCGGTGCCCCTGTGCCAGCAGACGCAGCCACAGGTACTGTGCGACGTTGGTATCCTGGTACTCGTCCACGAGGATAAAGGCGAACCAGCGCTGGTATTGCGCAAGCACGTCCTCGTGGGTCTGAAAGATCGTGACCATGTGCAAGAGCAGGTCGCCAAAGTCGCAGGCGTTCAGTTCCTTGAGCCGGGCCTGATAGGCGGCGTAAAGCTCGGGCCCCTTGTGGTTGAACGCGCCGGCATCAGATGCGGGCACCTTGTCCGGTGTCAGGGCGCGGTTTTTCCAGCCGTCGATGATCGAAGACAGCTGCCGCGCGGGCCAGCGTTTTTCATCGATATTCGCCGCCGAAATGAGCTGTTTCATCAGGCGGATCTGATCGTCGGTGTCGAGGATGGTGAAATTGGTCTTGAGGCCAGCAAGCTCCGCATGACGGCGCAGCAATTTCACACAGATCGCGTGAAAGGTGCCCAACCACGGCATCCCTTCGATCGTGTGACCAAGCATGTCGCCCACGCGGTTTTTCATCTCGCGCGCGGCCTTGTTGGTAAAGGTCACGGCGAGGATTTCATTGGGCCGCGCCCGCCCGGTGTTGAGCAGGTGCACGATGCGCGCGGTCAGGGCCCGGGTCTTGCCCGTGCCCGCACCGGCCAGCATCAGCACCGGACCGTCGAGTTTTTCCACCGCGGCCCGCTGGGCCGGGTTCAACCCGTCCAGATACGGTTGCGGCCGCGCCGCCATTGCGCGCGAGGATAGCGAGGCGCCCTCGAACGCGTCCATTTCATCAAAACTGCTCATGCAGAGCAGTGTAGCGCGACAGACCTCCACAGGGAAGCCTGTTCGCCAAATGTTCTTGCGCCAATCGGGTGGCGGCAGATCAGGCCGCGGTCCGCGCCTCGAGTTCGATCGACGAAGGCAGCGGCGCATCGACAAAGGCCTGCGGGATCGGATAGGCCGGATGCTGCGAAGCAGCCTCTTGCGCGGCCGCAACGATACTGCGTGCGCCAGAAAGCCCGATGCGCAGGGCGAGGTCCGCGCCCACGTCATCACCCAGCACTGCGCACAGGCTCGGGAACGCCTCGGCCAGGGTATCGAGATCCCAGTTGACGTCCTGCGACCACAGCACCGTTGTCAGGCCGGGATTGCGTTCCTCTGCCAATCCCAGCAGGTCGCCCAGCGCATCACCAAAGGCGCTGGAACTGGCCACGAGGATGTCCACCGGCAGCCGGGTCAGCGCCTCTTCTCCAACGGCGAGGTTGGCGGTCGCGGTAGAGAATATGTTCCGCTCCAGCCCTGCCATCATGGTGCGGTCGCGTCGTTCCGTGCGTTCGTCGATAATGAGTACCTGCATCTGGTTCTGCCCTTCCTGCAAATGTTCCGTCGAGTCGCAGAATGGTCCCAATGCTCTTAAATTTTGCTGAAGATTGGAGAGGCTCTGGACAAGCCGCGTTTCAGGCCACAGCGTCGCGCCATGCTTGACGCGAAATATCCAGCGATTTCAGACCTGCGCGCCCGGGCGCGGGCGCGGGTGCCGCGGTTTGTGTGGGATTATCTCGACAGTGCCACGGGCGTCGAGGCGGTGCAGCGGCGCAATCGCGCGGCGCTGGATCGGGTCGGATTCATGCCGTCGATTCTGCATGGGCCGATCGAGATTGAGACGGGCGTGGACTTCCTTGGGCATCGCTATCCGATGCCGGTGGGCATGGCGCCGGTGGGGATGTCGGGGCTGATCTGGCCGGGGGCGGAGCGGATGCTGGCAGCGGGGGCTGGGCGGCTGGGAATACCGTTTGGATTGTCCACGGTTGCGGCGGCCGCACCTGAGGATTTATCCAATGATCTCAAGGGGTCGGGGTGGTTCCAGATGTATCCGCCGAAGGATGCGGCCATTCGCACGGACATGCTCGAGCGGGCCAAGCGCGCCGGGTTTGACACGCTGGTTCTGACCGTGGATGTGCCGGTGGCGTCGCGGCGCGAGCGGCAGACGCAGTCGGGGCTGACCAGCCCGCCGCGGTTGACGCCGCGGCTGTTGGCGCAGGTGGCGATGCGGCCTGCCTGGGCGCTTGCTACGGCGCGGGCGGGGATGCCGCGGATGCGGATGCTGGATGCCTATACGCCCGACACGAAACGGGCGATGTCGCCGACGGCGCATGCGGGGTACATGCTGCGCACCTCGCCTGACTGGTCCTATGTCGATGCGCTGCGCAAGGAATGGGATAAAGCGTTTATTATCAAAGGGGTTATGCGCGGCGCGGATGCCAAGCGGTTGGAGGATTGCGGGGTCGATGCGGTGTGGGTGTCGACCCATGCGGGGCGGCAGTTTGACGGGGGTCCAGGGGCGATTGAGGTGCTGCCGGAGGTGCGTGCGGCGACCAGCCTTCCCATTGTTTTTGATAGCGGAATCGAGGGTGGGCTGGACATCCTGAGGGCGCTGGCGCTGGGGGCGGATTTCGTGATGCTGGGGCGGGCGTGGCACTATGCGCTGGCGGCGTTGGGGCCTGCCGGGATCGACCATTTGGGGCATATCCTGAGCGCTGATCTGAAGGCGCAGATGGGGCATCTGGGGATGGCGGATTTGAGCGCCCTGCCGGAGCCGATTGTGCTGTCTGAGGCTGGGGGTTAACGGGGCGTACGGTGGCTCTATGGCCGCGTTTTGATGAATGAGGGGCCGGTTTTGTACAAAACGAGGCGTGCTCATCGGGGCCTTTTCGGCCCTCTTCGCGGGGTTTGATGAAAATGGGGGGTGTTTTGTACAAAACGGCGCCCGTGCCGCCGGTCATGTTTCGTTAACTTCTGCGCGCCGTTAACCTTTGGCGGGCAGCGTTAACAATCTGGCAAGATGCGCCCAGCGCCGCCCCTATTTCGAACTGGTCTTGTTGGACAGAAAATAGGTCAGCGCGGCGATCACCAGCGCGCAGGCGACGCCATAACCCAAGAGATCCTTTTCCCCGTCCCAGCCGACAACCTGTCCCAGAAACAGCACGCCGATCACCACGATCACCACGGCGATCAGCTTGTTCTTTAGGTCATCCAGCGTCTTGATCGTCAGCCAGCCGGGGACGGAGACATCGGTGCTGATGAAAAGCTCGTAGAGGCCCAGTGCGATGATGTAGAACACGGTGCCGAGCAGAAACAGATCGACGATCTCGATGAACTCGAGCGACAGCGCCTTGGCGCCCTTGCGCGAGACCTCGCCCGACTCGATGGTCATCCAGATCAGCTGCAGCGTTTCCAGAAGGCCGTAGATCAGCAGGGTAAATGCCGCCAGCAGCGATCCCACCACGGCGAGGATGATCATGAAGCGGCTGGAGCCGAGGAGGTTGCTGAGCATGGGGAACGGCTCCGAAGACCTTCACAGGATTTTCGCCAGACGTATCGCACGGTACTGGAGCGCACAAGGCGATGACGTTTTTAGGGATAGTTCAACCCCTGCCGTTTGAAATAAGCGACCAGGTGAGAGTGTGTGACGTCACTAGGATAGCATATCGGAGATGCGCCCCCTGGCCGGGACCATGCGCTGTCGCCGCCACACCGTCTTCCGGCGCGGTCTCGGCTGTAATCGCAAGGGCAATTGCCCGGGTAGGCCGCGATGCTTTGGTGAATGATCATGTCTCGCGCGCGAGAGATGTCAGCGGTGCTGGGGGATGCAATCCGCCGTTTTGGGGCGACGGCGACCGGTTGCGCGGTTTGCTTGGGTGGTTGAGCGGAGAGGTATTGGCTTGCCATCCATCCGGTCAGCTTTTGGCTGCCCGATGCGCCGCTGATCTCGGTCCAGCCGTTCGATTGCGATATCGCGAGGAGTTTGGTCCCCTTGGCAAAGCTGCCGAGGCGGTCAAACTGTGTTGACGGACCCGCGCGGACATTCACGCGTGATCCCGTGACATAAACGGATTTTTTCGATTGCGGCGCGGGCCGACGCGCCGCGGCTTTTTGCGGTGTTTCGGCGAAAATGGCGACTTTGTCCGGGTCATTCGGCAAGTCGATTGTGGGATTTGCTGTCTTGGGTCTGGTATCGGTCGCGCCCGTTGATCGGGATTGAACCTGCGTGAGCGCGGCTGGCGCGTCCTCGCCGGTAGCCGCGTTTGATGTACGATCCGGGCTTTCCCCGAAAATCGCGCCCAGGATGAGCACGCCGAGAAACAGGTACCCAAACGACTTGAACAAACCACGCATTTCACAACCGCTGCGAGAGAGGTTAACGAAAGGTAAAAGCGGTGTCAGCCCATTTCTCGCACTGCGGGAAACGCCGTCGCGAAGACAGCCCAAGGGGGCTGGATGAGCGTCGGCTTAGTCCAGTTCGATCAGCAGGTCCTTGGCGTCGATCTGGCCGCCGGGGGTCACGTGGACCGCGCGCACCACCGCGTCGCGTTCCGCGTGGATGCCGGTTTCCATTTTCATCGCCTCGATGGTCAAGAGCAGGTCGCCTTCGCTGATCTCTTGGCCCGCGGTGACGCCGACGCTGGCCACCACGCCGGGCATGGGCGCGCCGACATGGGCGGCGTTGCCGTCCTCGGCCTTTGGCCGGGCCATGGTGGCGGATTTGACCATGCGGTTGGGCACGCGGATCGTGCGGGGCTGGCCGTTGAGCTCAAAGAACACGCGGACCTCGCCGTCCTCGTGCGTCTCACCGATGGCCTGCATGCGGATTTCCAGCGTTTTGCCGGGGTCAATCTCGGCCGAGATTTCCTCGCCCGGTTGCATGCCGTAGAAGAAGGTCTTGGTCGGCAGGGTGCGGACCGGCCCGTAGGTTTCGTGCCGGGACATGTAGTCGGTGAAAACCTTTGGATACATCAGGTAGCCCGACAGATCCTCGTCGTCGATCTGTTTGCCGTTCAGCTGTGCTGAGAGCGTGGCGCGCGTTTCCTCCAGATCGACGGGCGGCACGTCGCGGCCCGGGCGGTGGGTCACGGGCGCCTCGCCCTTGAGCACCTTTTGCACCATCGCGGCGGGAAAGCCGCCCGGAGGCTGGCCGAGGTTGCCGCGCATCATGTCGATCACGCTATCGGGGAACGACACGTCCTTGTCGGGGTGTTCGACGTCTTCGCGGGTCAGCCCCTGGCTGACCATCATCAGCGCCATGTCGCCCACCACCTTGGAGGACGGCGTGACCTTGACGATGTCGCCGAACATGCGGTTCACGTCGGCATAGGTTTGCGCGACCTCGTGCCAGCGGTCTTCGAGCCCCATGGAGCGGGCCTGTGCCTTGAGGTTGGTGAACTGGCCGCCGGGCATTTCGTGCAGGTAGACCTCGGACGATGGGGCCTGCATGCCCGACTCAAACGCGGCGTAGTGGTCGCGCACGGCCTCCCAGTAGTCGGAGATTTCGCGGATCGCCTTTTCGTCCAGCCCGGTGTCGCGGTCGGTGTGTTTGAGGGCACCGACGACGGTGCCTAAAGTGGCCTGCGACGTGTTGCCCGAGAGCGCGTCCATGGCGCAGTCGACCGCGTCCACGCCCGCCTCGGCGGCGGCGAGGATCGTGGCGCAGGCGATGCCCGCGGTGTCGTGGGTGTGGAAGTGGATCGGCAGGCCGACCTCCTGTTTCAGGGCGCGGACCAGCACGCGGGCGGCCCCCGGTTTCAAGAGGCCCGCCATGTCCTTGAGACCCAGCACGTGGGCGCCTGCGTCGCGCAGTTGCTGGCCCATGTCGACGTAGTATTTCAGGTCATACTTGGCCCGATCGGGGTCCATGATGTCGCCGGTGTAGCAGATCGTGCCTTCGCAGATCTTGTTCTGGTCCTGCACGGCGTCCATGGCGACGCGCATGTTTTCCACCCAGTTGAGGCTGTCGAAGACGCGGAAGACGTCGATGCCGGTGGTGGCGGCGACGCGGACAAACTCCTGCACCACGTTGTCAGGGTAGTTGGTGTAGCCCACGCCGTTTGCGCCGCGCAGCAGCATCTGGGTCATCAGGTTGGGCATCGCCTCGCGCAGGCCGCGCAGGCGTTCCCAGGGGCATTCCTGCAGGAAGCGGTAGGCCACGTCGAACGTCGCCCCGCCCCAGCATTCCATGGAAAAGAGTTGCGGCAGGTTGGCGGCGTAGGTGGGCGCCACCTTGATCATGTCGTAGCTGCGCATGCGGGTGGCGAGCAGGGACTGGTGCCCGTCGCGCATGGTGGTGTCAGTGATCAGGAGCTGTTGCTGCGCCTTCATCCAGTCGGCGACGGCCTGCGGGCCCTTTTGTTCCAGGAGGTTGCGGGTGCCCATCTGCGGCTCGCCGCGCTGGCTGGGCGGGCGCGGGTCCTTGAGATCGGCGCGCGGGCGGGGGCGGTCCTTGACCTCCGGGTGGCCGTTCACGGTGATGTCGGCGATGTAGGTCAGCACCTTGGTGCCGCGGTCGCGGCGGCTTTGGAAATCGAAGAGCGCGGGTGTCTCGTCGATGAATTTCGTCGTGTATTCGTTCGAGAGGAACGTGGGGTGTTTCAGCAGGTTTTCGACAAAGGCGATGTTGGTGGACACGCCGCGGATGCGGAATTCGCGCAGGGCGCGGTCCATGCGGGCGATGGCCATTTCGGGGGTCGGAGCGCTTGCCGTCACCTTGGTCAGCAGGCTGTCGTAGTAGCGGGTGATCACGCCGCCCGCGTAGGCGGTGCCACCATCAAGGCGGATGCCGAGGCCGGTGGCGGAGCGGTAGGCGGTGATGCGGCCATAGTCGGGGATGAAGTTGTTTTGCGGGTCCTCGGTCGTCACGCGGGTCTGCAGGGCGTGGCCGTTGAGGCGGACGTCATCCTGCGTGGCTTTGCCGGTGGCTTCGGCCACGGTCTTGCCTTCGGTGATCAGGATCTGGGCGCGGACGATGTCGATGCCGGTGACCTCTTCGGTCACAGTGTGTTCGACCTGCACGCGGGGGTTCACTTCGATGAAGTAGAACTGCGAGGTTTCCATATCCATCAGGAATTCGACGGTGCCGGCGCATTCGTAGTTCACATGTTTGCAGATGCGGTAGCCGAGATCGCAGATTTCGGCCCGCTGGGCGTCGGTGAGATAAGGTGCTGGGGCGCGTTCGACGACCTTTTGGTTGCGGCGCTGGACCGAGCAGTCGCGTTCATAGAGGTGGTACATGCCGCCGTGCTTGTCGCCGAGGATCTGCACCTCGACGTGGCGGGCGCGGGTGATCATCTTTTCAAGATACCCTTCGCCATTGCCAAAGGCGGCTTCGGCCTCGCGGCGGCCTTCGAGCACTTTTTCCTCGAGCTCGTCCGCGCCTGCGATGGGGCGCATACCGCGTCCGCCGCCGCCCCAGGATGCCTTGAGCATCAGGGGATAGCCGATTTCGCCAGCCTCAGTGCGGATGGCGTCCATGTCGTCGCCCAGCACCTCGGTCGCGGGGATCACAGGCACGCCGGCGGCGATGGCGACCTTGCGGGCGCTGGCCTTGTCGCCGAGGGCACGCATGGTTTCGGCCTTGGGGCCGATAAAGGCGATGCCTGCGTTGTCACAGGCATCGACCAGATCGGGGTTTTCGGACAGCAGGCCGTAGCCGGGGTGGATCGCGTCGGCGCCCGACATCTTGGCCACGCGAATGATCTCTTCGATGCTGAGATAGGCGGCCACGGGCCCCATGCCTTCGCCGATGCGGTAGGCTTCGTCCGCCTTGAACCGGTGCAGGCCCAGCTTGTCCTCTTCGGCGTAGACGGCGACGGTCTTTTTGCCCATCTCGTTGGCCGCGCGCATGATCCGGATGGCAATTTCGCCCCGGTTTGCGATCAGGATCTTCTGGAAATCGGGCATCAGTGGCGTCCCCCCACGGTATTGTGCACTTGCAGCGTTGTGTATGACGTTTGTGTGAAGGGGACAACTCGTAGAACTGGGTAGGGTTTGCCCGCAGCGCGGCACACGCCATGCTTGCAATCGGGTGCGGTTCGGGCGACCAAATGCCATGCGATTGCGATCCTTTTCCCTCATCGTGCCGGACTATGACGCCGGGATTGCGTTTTATTGCGATGCCATGGGGTTTGATCTGGTGGCCAACGAGGATCAGGGGCGCAAGCGCTGGGTCGAGGTGCGCCCGCCGGGTGGTGGGCCGAGCCTGGTGCTGGCGCGCGCTGACAGCCCCGAGCAAGTGGCCGCCGTGGGCGCGCAAGGGGCGGGGCGCGTGTGGCTGTTTCTGGAGACAGATGATTTTGCGCGTGACCATGCGCGGCTGGCGGCATGCGCGGGCATCACCTTCGAGGAAGACCCCCGTCGCGAGCCCTATGGCACGGTTGCGGTGTTCCGTGACCTGTTTGGCAACCGCTGGGACCTGATCGAACCCAAGGAAGGGATATCATGACCGTTACTCCGATCTATGCGGGCCTGTTGGCCCTGTTATATGTTGCGCTTGCCGCGCAGGTGATCCGCTATCGGCGCAGGAACCGCGTGAGCCTGGGGGATGGCGGGCAAAAGGAGCTGGCGCAGTTGGTGCGGGCGCATGGCAATTGCGCGGAATACGGCACGCTGGGGATCGTGCTGCTGGCGCTGGTCGAGTTGCAGGGGACGGCACCGGCCCTCGCGGTGCACGGGCTGGGGTGCATGCTGCTGGTGGGGCGGATCCTGCATGGCTATGCGTTTTCCCGCTTTCCCATGGTAATGGGGCTGCGGGTGCCGGGCATGGCGCTGACGCTGTTCATGATCGTGTTCAGCGCGCTGGCCCTGCTGGCGGGCGCGCTGATCTGACCCGCGTCAGCCGCGCCCGGGTCTTTTGCCAAAGCCGTCGCCAAGGGCACCCTTGAGGCAGCGCGGCACCACCGGGAAGCGTTCGGTGAGGAAATACGCGTAGGTGCCATTTGGGTATTCGGCGGTTTTGACCGTTGCGCCGTTGCATTCATCGAGGCTGCCGGACCCGGCGCGGTAGACATAGTCCTGCATGAACGCCCCGTCATGTTGCCCACCGGGCTGCGACCCGCCGGGTCGCGATCCTGATTTGAGGCGGTAGGACGAGGTCATGCGGACCACCTGCCCGCCTGACGTCGCGGTGAGCGCGTAGATCGGAAAGCCGTCAGCGGCAAAGCCGATGAGCGGCGAGGATTTGGAGGCGGACCAGCCCAGCTGCTGCAACAGGCCCACCGGCAGGCCGTGATAGTGGTAGGCGCCGCTGGGCTGCACGTGGCCGTAATTGGCGTCGAGCCCCAGCGTCACGGCACCGCCCAGCGCGTTGTAGGTCCAGCCCGCGCGCGGATTGCCCTGCCAGAACTCGGCGGCGTTGGGATCAAAGGGCACGCCGTTGACCGCCACGCCGAAGGACGTGCCTGCGGGCAGAGCGCGCGCCCGCCCCGTGCGCGGGTTGGCGGGCACCCGGAACGTGTAGCGCTGTGCGGTGATGCGGTGCGGGTTGCCCGCGTTGGGAAACGTGCCGACCTTGTGCCCCGGCAGGCCGTTGGCGGTGATCACGCGCGTGCCGCCCTGCACGGTCATTGCCACCTCGGCACCGCGCACCCGTTTGCGCGCCGAGGTGAGCGCCAGCGGTTCGGCCTGCGTTGCGGTGTGCTGGCGCGGGTGCTGCTGCTGGGCATGCGCGTCGATCACGAGGGCGAGGACGATGGCCGCGCCGAGCACCGCCGTTTTGATCGTCATGGGGTTGGGGGGCATGTGGAGTCCTTTTCAGTCGGGGGCGTGGGCGGGCGTCGGGATGACGACAACCGCCCCCTGCCCGTCCGGGCCGAAATCAATGCCCATGGTGAAGATGTCGGGCGGGGTGTTCACGAAGGTTAGCAGCACGCGCACCGTGGCGTCGGTGGCAAAGGTCACCGGCACCGGCGCTGGCAACGGGGCCGCGCGGGCGCCGAGGGCGGCAAAGTCCGCGATGGTCACGGTGTGGTCGGCATCGAGGCCCGTGACGGTCAGGGTGATGGCGACGACCTGCCCGTCGCGCACAGCACGTTGGACATCGGCGAGGATCAGGGGCCCGTGCGGGCCGTCATGGGCGCGCAGCGGGCCTGCCTGCGTCAAAGCCGCCAGAACCGCGATCTGGAAAAGTCGTTTCATGCCCGTTCAACGCAGCGCAGACGGGTTTCTGTCGCAAGGGAGGAATTTGTGCAGATGCATCATTTTCCGCTTGCAGCCTTTGGCGTGGCCGATTATCTGACCGCTACCCAATGGATGCGGGCGTAGCTCAGGGGTAGAGCATTACCTTGCCAAGGTAAGGGTCGTGAGTTCGAATCTCATCGCCCGCTCCAAGTATACAAGCTTTTTTAGGTAGTTACCGTAGCCGCTTCGGTGGGGCGTACAAGCCCGTGACTGCGATTTGATGAGAACGGTCACACTTCGCAACTTTTCGGGTTCGGTTTC
>JBCBAV010000026.1:0-35033 GCA_038532285.1 Pseudomonadota bacterium
GATCATCGGCGGCCATGCGCTTGGGTTTTATGAACGCTACGGCCTTGATGATCGGTGTTGCACAGGTGATGGGCACGAATCCGAGGGTCAGTTTCGTCTTTTCAAGGTTCTTGATTGCTTCTTCGGCCATCAATTGCAGCGACGATAGCGGAAACAGCGTCGACACGGCGGCCAGCGCGCCCGTCACGCCAGCACCGCGCAGAAAGGCGCGGCGAGACACGTCGGTTTTGAAGAGCCCCTGCATCACGGCGCTTTCCAGTGTGCGGGCCATTCCAATCTCGGAGTTCAACGCCTGCTTGGCCCGTTTCTTGAGGATCTCGGCATCCTCAGCGGGCAATCCTGCGTAGGGGTCGGCGGGGCCGGCGGAGCCTTCGCCACATTCGTTCCAGACGTCGATATTTGGATTAAAAGGGTCTTTGAAGTGCGTCATATCTTACCTCTCATGTCTCGCTCGGGCGCCCTGTGCAGGGTCCATGCAACGTGATCAAAACGCTCCTCCACAAAGAGCTGTGCCGCTCTTTCGCTTGATCTCGGTGCAAGTGTGACGCGCGAACCGGTTGCAAAAAAAGCAGGTGCAAAAAATTTGAGCGGTGTGAAAATTTATTGTTTATCAGAGCGTTAAGAGAATTTGTCGCTGGAGGGCGTTACGAGTCTTCGTAAGTTACGAATTTTCGTTACAGCATGATGCGCCGCGATCCTATCGTTTCGGTCATGCGCGACGATGTGCTTGAACCCGATTCCCTTGTTGCTGCGCTGCCGGTCGCGGCACTGGTCCTTTGCACACAAAGCGACCGCATCCTTGGCATCAATCAACGCGCGCTGAAGATGCTTGGATGCCCCCGCAAACCGCATCGTCCCTTTTCGTCATTCCTGCGCGAGCAGTTCGATCATTTTCTTGTCTTCGTGGATGAAGCGCAAACGAACGGAGAGGCCTGGACCCGCAGGATCGACATCGTAAGAGAAGACATCACGGTGTTGCGCTGTGAATTGTGGGCGCGCCCCATTCCGCAGGATCCAGGCCGCTTGCTGTTGATGATGCTGGATCTCGGTCTGCTTGAGGCACGCGCGCAAGAGGCCGAAACGGCGGAGTTGCATCGCGCGGGTATTGCGGGCTGGAAGCGCGCAGAAGGTTTTTTTGCCGATCTGGAGCGCCGAAATCAGTTGATCCTGCAAGCGGCGGGTGAGGGGATCTATGGGCTGAATGTCGAAGGCAAGGCGACCTTTGTGAACCGTGCCGCGGAGGAAATGCTTGGATGGACGGCAGAAGACCTATTGGGAAAGGACATTCACACGATCATTCATCACCACCATCCCAACGGCGACTTTTACCACCATCATGACTGTCCGATTTACAAATCGTTCCGCTTTGAACAGGTGAGCCGGATCGAGGACGAGTTCTTTTGGTGCAAGAACGGCAAGCCGATCCGCGTCGAATACATATCTACACCGATCTATGATCATCAGATCCTGGCCGGTGCGGTGGTGATCTTTCGCGACATAACCGAGCGGAAGGAAAACGAACGCAAGCTCAAGGACGCGCTTGAGGAAGTCGCGGCGCTGCGCGATAGGCTGGAACAGGAAAATGCGTATTTGCAGGCTGAGATTACCTCGGAGCGCGCCCACCACGCCATCATCGGCACGTCCGCTGCGACAGAGCAGCTGCGCGCCGAGATCGACATGGTGGCGAAAACCGATGCCAACGTATTGATTTCTGGTGAAAACGGCACGGGAAAGGCGCTGCTGGCGCACGAAATCCACAAGACAAGCCTGCGTGCGCGGCGGTCGTTGATCCATTTCAATTGTGGGTCTGTCGGGCCCGAAGAGGTCGAGGCGGAACTGTTCGGGCAGGTCCGCGGCGGAACGGGCGGGGCAAAGCGCGACAAGCCCGGCAAACTTGAGCTCGCCCACGGCGGGACGCTGTTTCTGGATAATGTCGAAGAGCTGCCGACAGACATTCACGGGAAGCTGTTGCACGCGTTGCAGAACGGGACCGTGACGCGATTGGGGGACACGCGGGAAAAACCGCTCGACATCAGGGTGATCACGGCCACGACTGTCGTACAGAACCGTCCCTTGGCGGCAGAGCGGCTGCGCGACACGCTTTACATGTTTCTGAATGTTTTCCCGATGACGTGCCTGCCGCTGCGAGAACGCCCCGAAGACATCCCGCATTTGGCGACCCATCTTCTGCAAATCGCGTGTCGCAAGCTCAACCGCCCGGTGCAGACGATAACCGAACGCGTCATGTTCGATCTGCAAAACTACCACTGGCCCGGCAATGTGCGCGAGTTGCAAAACGTCATTGAAAGGGCCGCCATCGTGTCGCGCGGTGTCAAGCTGAACGTGGCGCTTGGTGCTGCTGGATCGCCGAGGTTCGACGGTGCGGACATGATCAAGACCGAGGCACAGATCCAAAGCGAAATTCGCGACAATCTGGTCTCTGCCCTGCGGGCTGCGCATGGCAGAGTGTCCGGACCAAGCGGGGCCGCCGCGCTTTTGGAGATGCGCCCGACCACAGTCTATTCCCGGATAAAGGCGCTGAATATTTCGAGTTCCGAGTGGGAACAGTGAGATGGCGCTACCCAAGCGCGGCCGGTCTTGGAATAGGGTTGGCTTTTTTCCGCGGCCAGGGTCGACAGAAATCCAAGGTGCGGAACTCCGTTTCAAGCGGGAAGGCTTTGGATGGCGGGTCCCTCGGCGGGCATCAAGGCCTGACGTCCGATTATTCAGCGCGGATTGCGTTGCAAACCCGTCATTCGATACGCGCGTGATGCGGGCTTCGGTCAGCTGCTGCCATTGATGGTGCCGCTTCGGCGTGGCAATAACGCGTGACGGTTTTTGCCGTTGTTTTGGAACTTTCAAGCGTCGACGACGCTTGACGGGAGCTTATGCATCTTGCCTGGGGCGCGGACCGTGCAGGGGATGTGGCTGAGGCCCCCGGTTGTGGGGGCCACGCGTTTACGACACTTCCATTGCTGTGTCGGTCGGGGCCAGTTCGGTGACCACGTGCGAAGACCGTTCCAGTGTGCGGTGCACCGGGCATTTGTCAGCGATCTCGAGCAGGCGGGTGCGTTGGTCATCTGACAGAGGGCCGCAGAGCGTGATGCGGCGGTGCCACGTGTCGACCTTGGTGACCGCAGCGGGATCGGCGTCCTGGGCGTGCACCTTGTCGTGGCTGACATCGACCGACACATGTGCCAGTGGCCAGCCCTTGCGGCGGGCATACATGCGGATTGTCATGGAGGTGCAGGCCGCGAGCCCCGCGCTGACCAGACCGTAAGGCGACAGCCCCTTGTTTGTGCCACCATAGGCGCGGGGTTCGTCGGCGAGGATGTGGTGGCGCGTGCCGTGGGTGATATCCTGCAGGAACCCGTCCGGGTCGGCCTCGGATGCGCGCACGATGCCTTCGGGCGCGCCGATAGGCGGTGCGGGCGCCTTGAGGGCGAGGTATTTGCGCGCCCATGTGGCGATGATGTCGGCGGCGTATTCGGCGTGTTCGGCGCTGGTGATCAGGTGATCGGTGTCGTCGAGGGTGACAAAGCTCTTGGGGTGCTTGGCAGCGAGAAAGATCTGGCTGGCATTGTCGATGCTGACGATCTCGTCGCGGGGGCCGTGCAGGACCAGCAGGGCGGCGTTCAGTTTGGCAATGACGGGGGCCAGTTCCTCGGCCTCGACATCGCGCACGAAATCCTGACCGATGCGAAAGGGGCGACCGCCCAAGCTGACTTCGGCGCTGCCGTGGGCGGCGATATCGGGCAGGGCGTCGGCGAAGTTGTGGGTGACATGGCCGGGATCGAACGGTGCGCCGAGGGTGGCGACAGCCTTGATCTGGGGCAGGTGTGCGGTGGCCTTGAGCACCGCCGCGCCGCCCAAAGAATGGCCGATCATCAGGGACGGGGGCAGCCCGCGATTTTCAAGATAGGCGACGGCCTGTTCCAGATCGCGGACGTTGGAGGTGAAGCTGGTGTTTTCAAACTCGCCCCCGCTGTGGCCCAGACCGGTGAAATCGAACCGCAGCACGGCGATGCCCATGGTGGTCAGACGCGAGGCGATCCGGCGGGCTGCGGGAATATCCTTGCCGCAGGTAAAGCAGTGGGCAAAGACGGCGGTGGCCAGATGCGGCCCCTCCGGCATGTCGAGCCGGGCCGCCAGCGGGCCTACGTGACCGTCGAAGGTGATGCGTTCGGTGGGCATGGGCGCTCTCCTTTCACGCAACGATGGGGCGCGGGGACACGTCTGGCCAGTGATTGTTGCACTGCTCACGCAGTGGTGTAGCACGGTGGTGTTTTGTGTCAGCCGCGTGTCACGCGCCCATGAGTGCGGGGTCGTAGGGATAGCTGATCAGATTTTCATAGCCGGTGTCGGTCACCAGCACCTGATCTTCGAGCTTAATGGTGAAGTCGCCGCCGACCTCGCCCACCGCAGCCTCGACACAGAGCACCATGCCCGGCTCGAGCGGGTAGTCGAAGGCGCCCGGCACCGCCTTGTCCGGGTAGGCAACGAGGGGCCATTCATCGCACAGGCCCACGCCGTGCATCAGGCAGCCGTATTTCTGGGCCTGAAACTTGTCATCAAGTACGTGGGTGTTCGCGGTCAGGTCCGGGATCATCACGCCGGGTTTGATCATCTCCATGTTCTGCATGATGTGTTCGTGGGCGTGCTGCATGGCATAGATCATGTCGGGGCGCGGTTTCTGGTCGCCGATCCACCACGACCGCGAGATGTCGACGCAGATGCCATATGACCCGACAAGGTCGGTGTCGAAGCTGATGATTTCATTGCGCTGACACACACGGGGGCCGCATTCCTGAAACCATGGGTTGGTGCGGGGGCCAGAGGCGAGCAGCCGGGTTTCGATCCATTCGCCGCCGCGCTTGATGTTTTCGGCGTGCAGCACGGCCCAGACGTCGTCTTCGCAGGTGGTGCCGTCGCCGACGTTGGCACGCGCGAAATCCTCCATCGCCTGCACCGACGCCTCGCAGGCGTGCACGGCGCAGCGCATGGCCAGCAGTTCGTCCGGACCCTTGATGCTGCGGGACTTTTCGGTGACCTCTTCGCCGTCCATGACGGTGAAGCCCTGCGCTTCGAGCGCGCGAAGGCCGTGAACCATGGGTTTGTCGACCGCGAGCCGCATCTCGCCCGGGGCATGTTCGGCGCAGAGGGTGCGGACCTCATTCGCAAAGGCATCGGCAGCCACATCGACCTTGTCGCCGCGGTCGAAGTAGAACAGGTCAGCGCCCGAGCGCACCTCGCGTACCAACGGGTTGAAGCTGCTGAGAAACGGCGCGTTTTTATAGTCCCAGATCACCATGTATCCGTCGGCACACAGCAGCACCGCGCGAAACGGGTTGTGCGTGTTCCAGAGCTGCATGTTGGTGCTGTCGGTGGCGTAGCGGATGTTGAGCGGGTCAAACATCAGCAGCCCGGCATATCCGCGATCAACAATGTGCTGCGTCAGCCGCTGCCAGCGAAACGTGCGCATCGCCTCGAGGTTGGGCAGGGACAGGCCCGCGGCTTGCCATTCGCGTTGGGTGGCGAGCGGCGGGCCGATCTCGATTCGGTTGGCATCGTTGGGCGTGCCATCGGGCAAGGTGGCCCCTCGGGTCGGGTCGATCTTGCGGGTGTCGCGGTGGTGTGTGTTCATGTGCGCCGTCCTGCCGCCAGAGTGCGAAGCGAATTGGGGGCGGTCGCGTATGTTTGCGACGCGCGCATGGTCGGTTTTGTTGCGTTGTGAGGCGCTGCGGGATGTGAAAAAATGCCCCTATGGCCCCGGTCCTGCAGAAGAAATTGCCCGAAGACATGGCGGTGTCGCGCCCCTTGCCCGGGGTGCGGCCCGAGACGGGGCCATGGCTGCGGGTCGACGACGCCTATGCCGCGCAGATGGCGCGGCGGGAGGCGTTGCTGGCCGATGCGGCGGACGAAGTGCTGTATCTGGACCCCGCCGCGCGGCCTGCGGCCGAGGAATTGCTGGGCGTGGTTCTGGCGGCGGTGCCGGGGCTGGGATACGCCGTGCACGGGGACCATGTGACCTGCCCGGACGGACGCGCGGTGGCGGTGGATGTCGCGGCGCCGATGCGCACGCTGGGGCGGCTGTGCCAGGCGGATTTCGTGATCATGCAAAAGCAGGGTGGGGCGCATGTGCTGACCGGAGCGGTACTGTGTTTTCCCGCGTCATGGCGGCTGCGCGACAAGGCGGGGCGGGCACTGATCCCGATCCATGCGGAAGTGGATGAATACGATGCCGGGCTGGCCGCGCGGGTGCAGCGGCTGTTTGACGGGGTGCAGGTGGGGCGACCGCTGTGGCGGTTCAACCAGCTGTGGTACGAGGACCCCGAACTGCACCAGCCGCGATCTGCCCACGCGCCGCGCCGGGTGGGGGCGGGTTCCTGCGCGGGGCCCTATTACCGCACAGAACGGCAGACCATCCTGCGCCTGCCCAAGACGCGCGCCTGCGTGTTCGTGATCCATACGCTGGTGTTGCGGGCCGAGGACGTGCCGGATCTGCGGTAGGGCGCGCGTGGCTCGCCGGCCCTTCGGGGAGGATTTTTTTGAAACAGAGAAGGGGGCCTGTGGCGGCGGTTGTGCGCGAGGCGGGCAGGGGTGCGTTTGGCGGGTGTTGCCGGATCAGCGGTCGATGCGGGCGGCCATCAGGGCAATGGATTGCTGATAGACCGTGGCGGCGTTCCATTGCTTGATCGCTGCGAAGTTGGGTTCGCCTTCCTGATAGCCCTTGCCGGGTTTCCAGCCTTTCTGGCGCAGGAAATTGGCGGTTGAGGCCATCGCGTCGGTCAGGTTGTAGAGGTCCACGCGGCCATCTCCATTGCCGTCGATGCCGTAGGTCAGCGCGTTGCCGGGCAGGAACTGGGTGTGGCCCAGCTCGCCATGTTTGGCGCCGCGGGTGACGCCGGTAATCGAACCCTGATCCACCAGTTTCAGCGCACCGATGGCGTGGGGTTTGAAAAAGTCCGACCGGCGGCAGTCATAGGTCAGCGTGACGATGGCCGACACCACCGAGCTGTCGCCCATGAAATTGCCGAACGCGGTTTCCATGCCGTGGATCGCGATCAGCACACCCGCGGGCACGCCGTATTGCCGTTCAAGCGCGGCAAAGAATTCGGGGTTGCGCGCCTTGCGTTTGCGGCCCTGTGCCACAATCGTGTCGGCGCCGCGGATCTGCATGAATTTGTCCAGCGTGTAGCGAAAGCTCTTCTGGTTGCGGTCGGCGGCGATGGTGCGGGTGGCGTATTGTGCGCCTGCTAGCGCCTGGAGGCCGGGTTTCTTGACGCCTGCCTTGCGGGCTTCCTTGGCAAAGCCTGCTTTCCACGCCTCGAACCCGGCGCCGGTATTGCCGCAGGTGGCCTGCGCCGCCCCGGTGCCAAGCAGCAGAGCCAACAGGGCGGCAGTGAAACAACGCATGACCATTTTCCTCGCAAACTGACTGCGCGCAGCCTAGCGCGCGCGTGGTGCGATGGCCAAGGGCAATGTGCGTGGCGCGGCGGGTGCGCGGGCGTCAGTTGTCGGGCGTGCGCGCGCGCAACTGCGCCAGTTGCGCCCGGTAGCGCGCTTCATGTGCGGCCAGACAGTTGGACGTCTGGCAGGCTTTCATCTTGCGTTCGATTTCGGCTGCGAGGAACGGCTGGCCCAGTTCGCGCGCCTCGTAAGACAGCATCCCGCTCATGGAGCCGCGCATAATGTCGGCGGTGCTTTTGCCCTTGTGCTGCTTGATGAAAGCGCGTGTTTTGCGTTCCTTGTCTGGCGTCAGTTCGCCACTGGCAAGACGCTTTTCGGCCTGGCGCACGGCCATTTTGAAGGCGATGTCGGACCCCATATCACCGCCGACCATCATCCGTTCCAGGCTCATGCGGCCATTGGCTTCGTCATCGGCGGCCTGCAGCGAGGTGTTCACAAATCCAGCCTCGCTTGACATCATGAAGTAAGCCAGCGCCGCAAAGCAGGCGAGGCCAATCTTGATCACGGACCCCAAGGCGCCGAAGGCGGAAAACAGACCTTTCAGCATGTCTTTGATCCAGTGGTCTGCCAGCGGCGCCTTGGGCAGCATGTGCTGTGCGCGGGCGTCGATTTGCGGCGCAGGCGTTGCGGGCGCAGGTGTCGCCGTGTCACCGCGGGTTTTCTGGATGCGTGCGAGACGCTCTTCGAAGCTGGTCTGGCTCATGTCTGGGTGGCCTGCATGTGTTCCCGTGTCAGTGCGGGAGTGCCAGCCAAATGTGGCAAGATTTCTATCAGGCCGTGAAACAAAAATGGCGTGGGGCCGGGAACCGTACGCCGGGCGCGCGGGTGCACGAAAAAGGGCGCACCCGAAGATGCGCCCGAAGTCAGCCAAGAAACTGGGAGGAGTTAACAGCTGTAGTACATTCCGAACTCGACCGGGTGCGGCGTGTGTTCGTAGGTTTCGATCTCTTCCATCTTGAGGGCGATGTAGCCTTCGATCTGGTCCTTGGTGAAGACGTCACCGGCCAGCAGGAAGTCCATGTCGGCCTCCAGCTCTGCCATGGCTTCGCGCAAGGAGCCGCAGACGGTCGGGATGCCGGCCAGTTCTTCTGGCGGCAGGTCGTAGAGGTCCTTGTCCGACGGCTCGCCAGGGTGGATCTTGTTCTTGATCCCGTCGAGGCCGGCCATCAGCAGGGCGGCAAAGCACAGGTAGGGGTTGGCCGACGGATCGGGGAACCGGGCCTCGACGCGCTTGGCTTTGGGCGACTCGGTCCACGGGATCCGGACACAGCCCGAACGGTTGCGGGCCGAATAGGCGCGCAGGACGGGGGCCTCGAAGCCGGGGATCAGTCGTTTGTAGCTGTTGGTCGAGGGGTTGGTGAAGGCATTCAGCGCCTTGGCGTGCTTGAGGATGCCGCCGATGAAGAACAGCGCCTCGTCCGACAGGTCGGCGTATTTGTCGCCTGCAAAGAGCGGCTTGCCGTCTTTCCAGATCGACATGTTGCAGTGCATGCCGGTGCCGTTGTCGCCCGCGATGGGCTTGGGCATGAACGTGGCCGACTTGCCGTAGGCGGCGGCGACGTTGTGGATGACATACTTGTACTTCTGCAGTTCGTCAGCCTGCTTGGTCAGGCTGTCAAAGATCAGTCCCAGCTCGTGCTGGCAGGACGCCACCTCGTGGTGGTGCTTGTCAACCTTCATGCCTAGACGCTTCATGGTGCTGAGCATCTCGGAGCGCAGGTCCTGCGACTCATCCGTGGGGTTCACAGGGAAGTAGCCGCCCTTGACGCCGGGACGGTGGCCCATGTTGCCCATTTCGTATTCGGTGTCGGTGTTCCAGGATGCATCCGTTGCATCAACTTCGTAGGACACCTTATTGATGCTGTTGGAAAAACGCACATCGTCAAACAGGAAGAATTCCGCCTCGGGGCCAAAGAACGCGGTGTCGCCGATGCCGGAGGATTTCAGGTAGGCTTCGGCCTTTTCAGCGGTGCCGCGGGGGTCACGCTCGTAGGCTTCGCCGGTGTCGGGTTCGACCACCGAGCAGTGCACGCAGATCGTCTTTTCCGCATAGAAGGGGTCGACATAGGCGCTGTCCTGATCGGGCATCAGTTTCATGTCCGAGGCTTCGATCGATTTCCAGCCTGCGATCGACGAGCCGTCGAACATGAAGCCTTCTTCAAGGAAATCCTCATCGACCTGGTCGGCCATCACGGTGACGTGCTGCAGCTTGCCGCGCGGGTCGGTAAAGCGGATGTCGACATATGCCGCATCCTCTTCTTTGATCATGTCGAGAACAGGGTTTGCCATGTTCGAAACGTCCTTCCTGGAGTTGATTTATCGTTACAGTGCGTCCGAACCGGTTTCGCCGGTGCGGATGCGGATGGTTTGTTCAACGGGGGTGACAAAAATCTTGCCGTCGCCGATTTTCTCGGTCTTTGCGGCGGCCACAATGGCCTCGATGGCGCCGTCGACCTGATCGTCATCAAGCACGACCTCGACTTTGACCTTCGGCAGGAAATCGACGACGTATTCCGCCCCGCGATACAGTTCGGTGTGGCCCTTTTGACGGCCAAAGCCTTTGACCTCGACCACGGACAGGCCCTGCACGCCGACCTCTTGCAAGGCCTCCTTAACTTCATCAAGCTTGAAGGGCTTGATGATCGCTTCGATCTTTTTCATGGCAGAGCCTCCCTGGCGCACGTGAATTCGGCTAGGGGTGGACCATGACGGGGCGGGGGCGTCCATGCGATGGGCATGAAAATCGGGCGTTGGTCGGTGTGCTTTGGCGTGCGGAGTTCGAATTTTGTGCGCAGTGATGAAAAAATAGGCGAAATGAAAACTTTTGCGATCAGACCATGGCAGTGCTTCTGACCGCCGCCCAAATGCGGGCGATCGAAGAGGCCGCGATGGCGTCGGGGGCCGTGACGGGGCTTGAGTTGATGGAGCGTGCAGGCGCAGGGGTGGTCACGGCGATTTTCGACGAATGGCCCGAACTGGCCGAAGCGCCACAGGGCGCCGTGGTGTTGTGCGGGCCGGGCAACAATGGCGGCGACGGGTTTGTCGTGGCGCGACTGCTCAAGGCGCGCGGCTGGGACGTGGAGGTGTTTCTCTATGGCGACCCTGAGAAGTTGCCGCCGGATGCGCGGTCAAACTATGACGCGTGGCAAACGCATGGCGATGTCGTGGGCCTGACGATGCCAAACCCGACCACGGATGAGATCGAACAGGTCGACCGGGCGACGGCGGTGACCGGGGGAGACCCTGGTCCGGCGCTGATCATCGACGCGGTCTTTGGGACCGGGCTGTCACGACCGCTCGGAGGTTTGCGCGCTCTGATCGAGGCTTGCCAGCTTGAGGGCAATCCCCTGCATGACCGGAACGCGGGCCGCCCGTTTGTCGTGAGCCTCGATATGCCGTCAGGGGTGTGCTCTGACAGTGGCCGCATATTGGGGGACGATCCCGGTTTGGGCATCGGCGCAGATCTGGTTGTGACATTTCACGCCGCCAAGCGGGGGCATGTTCTGTCTCATGGTGCGCAGATCGCGCGCCGCCTGCGGGTCTGCGACATTGGGCTGGCTGAACATGCGCGTGCCGCGCTGCGGGTGCGGCACGCGGTGCCTCCGGAAAAACCCGGCTGGTTGGCGCGTCACGTGACGCGATCGGTCACAGCCGGTCGGGCGCAGCACCCTGAACTCGACAAGCCGGTTGGGAACAAGTTCGACCACGGCCATGCGCTGGTGCTGTCGGGTGGGGCAGGCCGCACCGGCGCGGCGCGGCTGGCGGCGCGTGGTGCGCTGCGGATCGGGTCGGGGTTGGTGACGCTGGGCGTGCCGCCGAGTGCGCAGCTTGAGGTTGCAACGCAGGTGACAGCGATCATGCTGGCGCGTGTGGGCGATGCGGTGGCGTTGGAGGCCGTGCTGAAGGATGCTCGTATCAATGCGCTGTGTGTGGGACCGAGCCTTGGCCTCAGCGATGAAAAGGCGGCTCTGACAGAGGCGGCTTTGAAGAGCGGGCGGGCTATCGTGCTGGATGCCGATGCCCTCACGCTTATCGCGCAGGATCCTGCGCTCTTCGCGGCCTTGCATGCTGCTTGTGTCCTGACGCCGCATGGCGGCGAATTTGCGCGGTTGTTCCCCGATCTGGCAGAACGCCTCGCAGCGCCTGCATCCGCAGGCCCGGCCTATTCCAAGATCGACGCGACACGCGAGGCGGCGGCGCGCTGTGGTGCCGTGGTGCTGTTCAAAGGGCCGGACACGGTGATTGCGCATCCCGATGGGCGCGCGGCGGTCCACGCGGCAACGCAGGAGCGCGCAGCACCTTGGCTGGCAACGGCTGGGGCTGGGGACGTGCTGGCCGGGTTCATTACGGGACTTCTGGCGCGCGGATTCGCGCCGATGCAGGCGGCAGAGACCGCGGCCTGGCTGCACGTGGAGTGCGCGCGTCTTTTTGGTCCGGGCCTGATTGCCGAGGACTTACCGGAACAACTGCCGGACGTCTTGCGCGCGTTCGCGCCCTAAGCCGCTGCGTTCTGGCTTACCGCTTCCATTGCCGGCACGGCCATCTCTATGCCGTCGCCATAGATCACGTATGGCGCGTCAAAACCCAGTTGGACCAGAACCATCGACCGCTCACCGAGCGAAGTGATGCCGTCATCGTCGACCAGACAGCTTGCTGGCATCACCGCCTGCTGTGCACCCCGCAGCGCTTGGGCACGGGCGTCACGCACCAGCACGGTTTGGGCCGCGGGCATCATCACGGTGTGCTGTGGCTTGATATGCCCCAGCGCGCCCGCGCTGATGCGCACGGCCTCAAGCTTGACCCGCTTGGTTTGCACGGCCACCAGATCGACCATGCCTGCGTTCCGGCTGATGATCCGGTCGCCCGGCGACAGAAATTCGACCGGCATTTCGCCGTCGGCTGTCATCACGAGGGTTCCGGCCACAAGGCCGATGTGAGAAATAAACGTGCTCTTTTGCGGGTCATGCCCGCCGGATGCACGCCCGACCGTTTTCGGTTTCATGGCGTATCTCTTTTGTTACCTACCTCAGGTGATCACAGACTAGATGAACCTGTGGTTAATGTCGCGCATTTTCTGTGACGCAGGCGTGGAATTGCCTCTCGCCAGCGCGCCTGCGACTTGATAGAGACCGCAGCGTGCGGGCGTGGCGGAATTGGTAGACGCACCAGATTTAGGTTCTGGCGCCGCAAGGTGTGGAGGTTCGAGTCCTCTCGCCCGCACCAGGCCCAGCCCCACTTTGCATTTCAATCACCTTGCGAAACCCGCTACACCTTGGCCCAAGACACGCGAGAAGGGTCAGGGCATGAAAAAGGTGTTTCTGGATGTGGGCGGGCATTTGGGTCAGACGCTCGAAGAGGTGCTGAAACCGCTGTACCGGTTTGACGAAATCTGGTGTTTTGAGCCCTTTGCACCTTGCGCTGACATCCTTGAAGAGAAGTTCAAAGACCCGCGCTTGCGCATTGCGCGGTATGGTTTGTCAAATGTCACGGGACCCTTGCGGTTTTATTCGCATGGGCACGGGCACATGGGATCCACCACAAAGGCCGATGAAAACAGTGAAATGGCGATCGTCACCGAATGCGACTTTGTCCGTGCGTCCGAGTTTTTCGCAGAACACATCGGTCCGGACGATTTGGTGGTGATGAAGTTGAACTGCGAGGGATCGGAATGTGACATCATGAACGATCTCATCGACGGTGACCAGATCGGCAAGCTGGACAACGTGATGATCGACTTTGACGTGCGAAAATTTCCCGCCCATGCCCACGAGGAGCCTGCTCTCAAGGCGCGGATGGCGGAGATCGATTTTGAACGTTTCTCGCTTTGTGACAGGGTGATGAAGGGGCGGAGCCACCAAAAGCGGATTGCCAACTGGCTGCGCTCGCTTCCATTTCACGACCAGTTCCGTCCACAGGCGGACTGGCGTGAGCACCTTCGCGGGGCATTGCGGCTTTGATCGCGGCGATATGAACCCGCTGCGCGCAGTATATTCCGCCTTGGCTCGCATCGTGGCCCGCGTGCGCGCGGTGCCGGGTGTTGCAGGCACGCTGCGCGTATTGAGCCTGATGTCGGAGAAAAACCTGAGTCTGATTGCAGCTGGCGTTGCGTTCTGGGCGGTGCTTTCCGTTTTTCCGGGGCTCGCAGCGCTGATTGCACTGTGGGGCGTTGTCGGGGATCCCATGTTGGCGCTTGCGCAACTGGACAGTTTCAGCGCCGTGTTGCCGGCGGATGTATACCGGTTGATCGCCACGCAGTTGCGCGCGCTGGCCAGCACGGATGGCTTGACGCTGGGCTGGGCGTCGGCGCTGAGCGTGTTGTTGGCGCTATGGTCTGCGCGCACGGGTGTTGCGGCGTTGATCCAGGGGCTGAATGCGCTGCACGGGGTGCCGGACCGCACCGGGCCGCTGCATGCGCTTTGGGCGCTTGTGCTGACCTTTTGCCTTACCGGAGTGGTTTTGGTGGCGATGGCCTGTATCGTCGTGGTGCCTGTGCTGCTTGAGTTTTTTCCACTAGGTCCGCTGGCGGGACTGGCGGTAGGCGTGGCGCGCTGGGGGGTGGGTGTGTCGGTGTTGCTGGTGGGTTTTTCCCTGATCTACCGTTTGGGGCCGCGTCGCATGGCACAGCGTCCATCGTTTTTCTCGCCGGGAACGGTATTTGCCGCTGCAGCGTGGGTGTCCGTGTCGGTCGGCTTTTCCATCTATCTGCAAAATTTCGGCACCTATAACGAGGTTTACGGATCCATCGGGGCGGTGATGGCGATGCTGATGTGGTTGTTTTTCAGCGCGTTCGCGGTGTTACTGGGGGCCGCGGTGGACGTGGCGCGCCTTACAGCAGGATCAGCCAAAACCACGCCGTGATCACCGAAATGCTGGTGGCGGCCAGCACCGAGGACGCCGCGACACGCTGCGCGCGACCGTACATGCTGGCAAAGATGTAGGCGTTGACGCCCGGTGCCATGGCGCTGGTCAGTACGGCGATTTGCAGCCCTGGATCGGTGACGCCGAGCGCATTGCCAAGGCCAAAGGTGATCGCGGGGTGGATCAACAATGCAATGACGCAAACCATTGCGATCACGCGCATGTCGCCTTCGGGCCGATACGAAACCAGAACGCCGCCAAGAGCGAAAAGCGCGGTTGGCAAGGCGGCGCGGATCACCAAGAGCAGCGCATCATCAAGCACGGTTGGGATCGTCAGCCCCGCAAGGTTCACGGCAAAGCCCGCAAAGATCGCCAGCACGAGTGCGTTGGAAAACATCGCGGTCAGCACGCGTTTGGCCGTGCCCAGCGGCGTGTCGGCACGGCCGCGGACGATCTCCATCGCCGTGATGCCCAATCCGTAGCAAAACGGCGAATGGAAGGCGACGATGGCATAGGCGTTAGCCATTGCGTCCGCGCCGAAAGCGCGTTCGTTGATCGACAGGCCCAAAAGCACAGAGTTTGAAAACAGGCAGGCAAAGCCGATGGCCACCGCATCTTCCAGATCGCGGCCAAAGAGATAGTACGCGCCCGCCATACCCAGCGCAAAGCCACTGGCCGCTCCGGCGTAAAAGCTGCCGAGCATGGCAAGATCGAACCCTTGGGTCAGGTCGATATTGGCGATAGCGTGAAACAGCAGGCAGGGTATCGCGAGACGCTGGGCGAAGTTCATGAGAACATCCACGCCCGAGGCTGGAAACAGCCCGCGCCACACGCAGACATAGCCAAAGCCGATCACCAGAAAGACAGGAAGGATGACGTCGAGGAGGGCCTGCATGATCGGGTCTTTGCGCGGGGTGGTGGGGGCAGCAGCCTCCGGCGGGGATTTTTTGGAAACAGAGAAGGTTAGAGCGTCAGCACCATGCCGTCATAGGCCGGTTCGATGTGGTCGGCGGTTTCTGCCATGACGGTATCATAGTCGAGATCGATGTGCATGTTGGTGAGAACTGCGCGTCGCGGTGCCGCGCGGTCGATCCATTCCAGTGTGTTTGCCAGATGGCTGTGTGTCGGGTGCGGGTCGCGGCGCAGGGCGTCGACGATCCAGGTGTCGAGACCGTGCAGGTAGGGCCATGCGTCCTCGGGGATGTCGGCAACGTCCGGCAGGTAGGCCAGATCGCCGATGCGAAAGCCAAGGGCGTCGATACTGCCATGGCCAACCTCAAACGGGGTAAACCTGATCTCGCCGCCGGGGCCGTCGATAACGGTTTCATCCGCCAAATTGTGCAGGTCAAGGATTGGCGGGTAGGGCGAGCCCTGAGGTTGCACAAAGGCGTAGGCAAAGCGGCTCAGCAGTGCCTCTTGGGTGTCGCCGTCGGCGTACACCGGCAGTCGCGCGCGCATGTTGAAGACAATCATGCGCAAGTCGTCGATGCCGTGTACGTGATCGGCGTGCGCATGCGTGTAGATGACCGCGTCCAGTCGACCAGTGTCGGTCGACAAAAGCTGATTGCGCAGGTCGGGGGAGGTATCGATCAGCACAGTGGTTGTGCCATCGGGGCCGACGCGTTCCACCAGCATCGAGCAGCGCTGGCGCCGATTCTTGGGATTGTCGGGATCGCAATCGCCCCAGTTCCCGCCCAGCCGCGGCACTCCGCCCGAGGATCCGCACCCCAGGATCGTAAATCGCATGTCGCTCATGCGGCGACCTTGTGGCCTGCGGCCTTGGTAAAGAGGCGGTCGAAATTGGCCTGAGTTTGAGCGGCGAATGCAGCATAGTCCATGCCAAAAATCTCGGCGCCTTTGGCGGCGGTGTGAGCCACGTAGGCCGGTTGGTTGCGCTTGCCGCGATAAGGAGGTGGAGCGAGGTAGGGCGCGTCGGTTTCCACGAGAATGCGGTCCACGGGAGCAGCCGCAAATATATCGCGCAGCGCGTGCGATTTCGGGAAGGCGGCGATGCCGGACATGCTGAGGTAAAAGCCCAGATCCAGTGCGGCGCGGGCGAGGTCTGCGCCGGACGAAAAGCAGTGCATGACGCAGGAATAGGCGCCGGTCGCATATTCGTCGCGCAGGATATGCGCCATGTCATCATCGGCAGCGCGCGCGTGGATGATCAAGGGCAACCCCGTTTCGCGCGCGGCAGTGATGTGGGTGCGTAAGGACTTTTGCTGCACGGCGGCGCTGTCGGAGGTGTAGTGGTAATCGAGCCCGGTTTCGCCAATTCCAACCATCTTGGGGTGGCGGGTGAGGGCGACAAGGTCTTCGACGGTGGCCAGCGGTTCATCTGCGGCACTCATCGGGTGGGTGCCAGCGGCGTAGAACACCGGTGCGTAGGCCTCGGCAATGGCACGGACCTGCGGCTCGAGCCGCAGTTTCGTGCAGATCGTGACCATGCGCGTAACACCGGCGGCGACTGCCTCGGCAATGACCTCATCCAACCGTCCCTCGAAATCGGGGAAGTCCAAATGGCAGTGGCTGTCGGTGATCTCGGGGGTCATGCAGAGGGGGCCGTCGCGGAAAGCTTCTGCAGCGTATCTAGGACCAGCGCGCCGGGGTCAAGGTTGACAGCACGACCATGCCGGGCGCGCTCCAGAGCCGTTTGCGCCGTGTCTGCCCACGCGCGGGCCAAGGCCGCGTGCGGGGCGAGGCGGGTCAGGATCTGCGCCTCGTTCGGCGCGGCTTCGACGCGCGGCGGCTGTCCAGCGCCAGTGCGGGCGAGGCGGTTCAACGCGATTTCGAGGAGGGTATAGAACAGGTCCAGCTTTTCCTCGCCTCCGCGCGCGGCAGCTGCATCGGCAAGCGCCAGCGCACGGCCCCGGTCGAGGCGCGGCATGCTGCCCAGAAGACCGATGATCTGGGCATACATGTCGAGCCCGCCAAGCGCCGCCAAACGGATCGCGTCGCCCACTGATCCGGCGCTTAGCTCGCCCAGCGCGTCACCCTGTACATCCACCCCGGCCTGGGCGAGCGCCTGCGCCATCGCTTCGGGCGGGAGCGGCGCCAGCCGCAGGGTGCGGCAGCGCGAGCGAATGGTGGGCAGCAGGCGGGACGGTCGGTGGCAGATCAGCAGGAGCGTCGTGCGTGCCGGTGGTTCTTCCAGCATTTTCAGCAGCGCGTTTGCGGCGTTCACGTTCATCTCGTCCGCAGCGTCGATGATCACCACGCGCCGGCCTCCATCGGCAGCGGAAAGCTGAAAGAAAGAGCCAAGCGCGCGAATGTCATCGACCACGATCTGGTCGCGCAGGCGACCCTTGTCATTGACGGTGCGGTGCACCGATTTAAGCCCCGGTTCGGCCCCGGCGGCGATGCGGCGGGCGATGGGGTGATCGGGCGCGATGTTCAATGATGTCGGGGGTGGCGCACCGAACATGTCGTCTGGTGCAATATCCGGGGTGGCCAGCAGGAAGCGCGCGATGCGCCATGCCAGCGTCGCCTTGCCTACGCCGCGTGGTCCCGTCAGCAGCCATGCGTGGTGCAGGCGACCGGTCGTGAAGGCGTCGAGGATGTCGGCCTGTGGGTCGTCCTGACCAAAGATCCGTGCCGTGTCACGCGGGTGCGGCGCGCCGGTGATTGCGGTTGGGTCTGGGATTTCTTCGGCCATGAGCCTGCTCTAGCACCGAGTGTGGAAGGGGGGCCAGCCCCCCTGACCCCCCGAGGTATTTGTAGCCAGAAGAATCGAAAGGCACTGGGCGCCGGGTGTGTTGAACGCGTTGTGGCGGTAGAGCGCGTGCCGGTGGTCGTGCACGCGTTCGAATTGCGGGTGTGACTGTATTGGGTTTTGCGTGTGCCTTGGGGGCGCGGGCGCTGGGGCGGGAAGGAAACGGAGCTGGTCAAACAGCTTTGGTTTTGGAGTTTCCGGACGTCACAAAGGGTTTCACGATGCGGGCAACGTCCTGTGCGACCGCGTCAACCGGGCGGGCGCCATCAATGGTCCGTATGCGATCCGGAAACTCTTCGGCCAGGGCAAGAAATCCCGCGCGCATCTTTTCGTGCAGTTCGGCGCCGAAGTCCTCGAAACGTTCTTCGACGCCCTGGCGGGCCTTGGCGCGGGCAAGGCCGGTGGCGGGGACCATGTCGATGAGCAAGGTCAGATCGGGTTCACGCCCAATCATCAGATTGTGCAACCGGTCCACCAGCTCACGCAGATTGCCGCTGCGCAACCCCTGATAGAGACGGGTACTGTCGGCAAAACGGTCGCAGATCACGATTTTGCCCGCGGCCAGTGACGGTAGGATCAGTCGTTCGAGGTGGTCGCGACGTGCGGCAGTGAACAGCAGCAATTCTGTCTGCGCGGACCAGCGATCCGGATCGCCTTGCAGGACCAGCGCGCGGATTTCTTCGGCGCCCGCACTGCCGCCCGGTTCGCGGGTCAGAACCACGTCGTGGCCGTCGGCCCCCACGCGATCCGCCAAAAGCTGCGCTTGCGTTGATTTTCCGGAGCCGTCGATGCCCTCAAAACTGATAAAGGCGCCACGCGCGGCGGATGCGGCTGTCACGCGCCATCCTCGCCCGCCACACGGGTCAGCAGAACCTTGGCCGCTGTGGCGACGCGCGCAAGAAACCCGCCATGGGCAACGTCCGCTTCTGCCACGAGATCAAAGCTTTGTTCTGGCAGACCGTCGGGACGGATCACCAATTTGGCCAGTGGTGTGCCTGCGGCAACGGGCGCCTGAACGGGGCCGGTATAGACGACTTCGGCATCAATGGTATCGCCGGTTAGGATCGGCAACAGGACCGAGATGTCAGATGCAGGTACAAGGCCCACTTCTGGTTCGGCGCCTTCCCAGATCGGGGCTGTGGCGATGCGAGCGCCCTCGCGGGCTATGGTTGACCGGGAAAACTGGCGGAACGACCAGTTCACGATGGCTTCGGCCTCCTGGGCCCGGGCGGCGGCGGTGTCGAGGCCGGAGACCACGAAAACGATGCGGCGGTCGCCCTGTTTTGCGGAACCCGCAAGGCCGTAGCCTGCCGCTTGGGTGTGGCCGGTTTTCAGACCGTCAGCGCCAATGCCAAGACCCAAAAGCGGATTGCGATTGTACCGGTTCGCGCTTTCCTTTTCGTCAAAGAGAAATTCGGTTTCGGCGAACATCGGGTAATATTCCGGGAAGTCCTCGATCAATCTCGTGGACAGCAGACCCAAGTCGCGCATGGACATGCGGTGGCTCGGGTTGGGCCAGCCGCTGGCATTCGCGAAGGTGGAATTGGTCATGCCCATTTCCTGCGCGCGGCGCGTCATAAGGCGGGCAAAGCCGCCTTCGGTTCCGTCAGGACTGAGCGCTTCGCCGATCGCTACTGTGGCGTCGTTGCCCGACAGCACGATGACACCGCGAACAAGATCCTCAACCGTGACCCTTTCACCGGCCTGCAAAAACAGGGTTGAGCCGCTAAAGCTTGCCGCATGGGACGACACTGGCAGCGTGTCGGTCATGGAAATCTGCCCGCGTTCCAGCGCCTCGAACGCCATGTATAGCGTCATCAGCTTGGACATGGATGCAGGCGGCAGCGGTACGTCGGCATCCTTGTTCAACAGGACGGTGCCTGTGGTCATGTCATAGACATACGCCGCGCTGGCCTGCGTATCGAACGCATGGGCAGGCAAGGCGGTGGCGATCAGCAGGGTGGCAGCAAGCGTGCGGATCACGGTATCGGGCCTCCTTGGACTTTAGTTGGTGACGGCGTAGGCGTCGGTAAAGCCCTCTTCCTTGACCTTTTTCAAGAGCGTTTTGCGCTCTGCGCTGTTTGTCGCCGGTCCGACAACGACGCGCCAGAATGTCTTGCCCTCGCGGGTATATGTGCGGGTCAGCGGAATGATCCCTGCGTCGCGCATTCGGTTGGCTGTGCGGGTTGCGTTGGCTTCGACCGAGAAGATACCGATCTGGATGAATGGTTTGGTGAGTTGCGTTTCGGTGGGCGCGGGTGCGGCTGCTGCAGCCGGGACAATCTGCTCCGGTGTTTCCTTTGGCTCTAGCCGCGGCAGTGTTGTTGCGACAGGCGGTTCATCCACGGCGTCGATGGCAGCGGCCGCGCCTGCTATGGGATCCAGCATCGTTTGCGCGATCTCTTCGGGTTCTGCAACAACGTCGGTTTGTGCGATCTCTTCCGGCTGCTCTTCTTCGATGACTTCTTTGCGCAACGCCGTCACATTTAACTCGGCAGGTGCACCCGCGAGAATACCCAGGGCCTCGGCGGCATCAGAACTGATTTGCAGCCTCGGACCGGGAATATCACGTTCTCGGCGGAAGAGGGCACCAACCACAAATTTGGAATTGTCCACGTTGCGGATGATGACGCGCTCGGGTTCGGATACATCAGGATGCGCAACCCAGACACCGCCCAGTGACGGGCGACCATCCCACAGGCCAGGTTCCGAGGCGGAGAACACCTCGGGCGCTTCGACGTCACGTTCCACGGTTTTTCCACGGCGGGCGGGGGGCGGCGTGCCCTCGACGCTCGTTGCAGGTTGAAACGCCTGCATTGCGACAAACTGGCCAATTTCGTCGCAGCCTGTGAGCGCCATCAAGCTGCACAACGCCAACGGGCCACCAAGACCGTTCAGTCGGGGGAAAACTCTGCTCATGGACGTCGTCCTTGCCTGTCTGACCGCGTTTTGCGGCTTTGTTTTTTGCCTCGGTGGACCTGCCCGGTCCTGTTTTTTGCGCTCATTGACGCTCTTTCCGCCGTCGTGCGCGGCTGATTTGGTTAATAATAGCCGTTTTACGTGCATCTGCAAAGCATGGCTGGGAAATTACGGCAATTTTGCGCGGTGTTGGCATATTTGCCGAATCGCGGCGGCGTCGCTAAGGCGGCAGGCACGGAGGTTTGGCAGAGTGGTCGATTGCACCGGTCTTGAAAACCGGCGGGCGTGAAAGCGTCCCCAGGGTTCGAATCCCTGAGCCTCCGCCACTGTATCTTCATAAATTCCGGTTTTTATTTAATTTTGTAGCGATTGTAAAATGCAGTTCCCACACTTGTTCCCACATCTTCTCGCTGGTGAATTGACCTCTAAGTCTCATTGCCTTGCCCCGTGATAAGCCGCCGCTGGTCCTCACGACTGACCTGCCCATAGCGGCGCACAGTCATCATCACGTCCTCATGCCCTAGGTTCTGCGATACCGCCACCAATTCGGCTATGCTTGTGCAGGTCTTTGCCGCATGACGTGCCAGCATGTGTCGAAACGCGTGTGGTCCGAATGGTTGCAAGCCAACGCCGGTTGCATCCGCCGCTTCTTCGATTGTGTAGCACTGGAACCGCTTGATGGCGTTCCCGCCTGGCCCACGCCGCGTCCCTGATGCGGCCTGAACCGCTTCGGCCTTACACACATTTGGGATGACCCAGCTTCGATTCCGCTTCAATGCCGAGGTCCGCATCAAGCGCGTCTTTGACTTAAGCGTGGTCCGTAGCATCCGTTACGGGCGGGAAGCGGTCATTCGCTGCATAAGCGAGCCTGCAGACGTCGCGTTCCTAAAGCAGGCATTGCGCAAAAATAGCTTCTGTGACCGGCGTGGTCAGTTGCACTTGGCATCTCAAACCACATTGACGCTTTTGGCTGCAATCAAGAAAGCCACATAGCTCTTAGCCAATTCCCCGAAATTGAGCGGTTGGGCAATTTATCGCAGTAATTTTATCAGGTATTGTGCATGGCCGTCAGACATGGTTTTTTTGCACCTACCGGGTCCCCCTAGCCAGCGCCAGGCACGCCCACTCCAGCATGTTTTGGGAGTGAGAATATGGGGATGAAGTACGCGCGTCTGCTGGCCATCATGATGGCTGTATCGCCATTTCACGCGGCGGCGGACGAGGCGGATCTGGCGGGCAAGATCGCCATTGAATTGAACACGGTAAGCGAGGACGACGGGAGTTGCACGCTGACCTTTATGGTCACGAATGGGCATTCTGTCGGCATCGAAAAGCTTGTGTATGAGACAGTGCTGTTTGATGCAGCCGGTGCGGTGGATCGTCTAACATTGTTTGATTTTGGAGCCCTGCCGGTCGGCCTCCCGCGGGTGCGGCAGTTCTCAGTGCCCAATTTGGCCTGCGGTGGCTTAGGGCGGGTTCTGTTTAATGGCTTGCACACCTGCGAGATCGGGGGCCTCGAGGCGAGCGCGTGTGCCAATGGCTTGGTGCCAACCAGTCGGGTTGAAATTGAGGTGCTGGGGTGATGGATCAAGTGGTCGGCAAGTTAGTGGCGATGTTCGATCTGGGCGGGCCGGTGGTTGCGGCGCTGCTGGTCGTGTCGGTCGTGACTCTTGCGGTGCTGCTCTACAAGCTCTGGCAGTTTGCGGCGGCGCATGTGGGTCGGCATCAGGCGTTGCGCGCGGCTGTGGCGGCATGGGATGCCGGTGACCGCCCACGGGCGCGAGAGGCCTTGGCGCGGTCAGGCAGCTATCTGGCGCCTTTGGTCGAGGGAGCATTTGATGGGCAGAACCAGGTGAGGCTTCAGGCCATGGCCGAAGAACGGTTTGTGCAGCTGGAGCGGGGATTTCGGTACTTGGATTCGGTGGCGCAGCTGGCACCTTTGCTGGGCTTGTTCGGCACCGTTCTGGGCATGATCGAGGCGTTTCAGTCGCTGCAGGCCGCCGGTGCACAGGTGGATCCGTCGATCCTGGCCGGAGGAATTTGGGTTGCATTGTTGACCACGGCTGTTGGGTTGGTGGTCGCGATGCCGACCGCGCTGGCGCTGGCCTGGTTTGAGGGTCGGATGGAGCGGGAGCGAGTGGTGGCCGATGCGCTCATTCTGACTGCAGTTGCGCCGTCAGAGGTGCAGCACAGCCGAGAGACGGGGGCTGATGTGGTGCACGCCCGTGTCTAGGGTCCGTCGCGCACGGCGGCGATTGTCGATGACATCGCTGATCGACATCATCTTTCTGCTGCTCCTGTTTTTAATGCTGACATCGACCTTTTCCCGATTTGCCGAGGTCGAGATGACTTCCGGAGGGGCAGGGCAGAGCGCCGAGACCGCGAACGTTCCGCCACTGTTTTTGCAACTGGGTCAGGACGTGGTGGCACTGAACGGCGAGACGGTCGCGATGGAGACGCTGAAGGCGTCTCTCACGAATGCGGTGCCCGAAGGCGAGGCGCAGCCGCTGTTGGTGAGCTTGCGCGATGGCGTCACGGCGCAACGGTTGACCGATTTGCTGGTCGTGTTGCGGGAGGTGCCTGGCGTGCGCGTCTCGGTTTTGGGGGCAAGGTAATGCGCGTACGTACGGCCAGATCCAAGCGCGAGCCGACGATTGCGCTGATCAACATCGTGTTTCTGATGCTGGTATTTTTCATGGCCGCGGGGACCTTGTCGCCGCCATTGGACGGGGATCTGGCGCTGGTGAACACCGATGATCTGGACGGGCGTCCACCGCCTGACACGCTGGTGGTGCATTCTGATGGGCGGTTGAGCTATCGCGGGACAAAACAGCTGGACGCGGCGTTCTATGTTGCCAGCCTAGAGCCTGAGGCGTTGGTCGAGGTACGTGTCGTACCGGACCGGGACCTGCCAGCGGCGCAATTGGTGATGCTGGGTCGAGATCTGCGCAGGGCAGGGGCGCAAAGAGTGATCATAGTAACCGAGCGGGGGCTGGAATGATCGCGGCGTCGCGCTGGATTGCGGCGTCCGCGTTGGCCATCGCCGCCGCGTTGCATCTTATGGGCATCATGCGCCTTGACCTGACCGACGACATTGAAATTGCAGGTGGGCAGGCCGGGGCAGTGCAGGCGTCGCTGGGCGACGCATTCGCGGACCTGTCCGAGGGTACATTGACCGCGGTTGAAACCAAGAACGTAACCGAACCGCTTGAAGTGGAAGACACGGCTGCGGATCTGACAATCGAGAAAGCTCTGGTCGAAGCCGATCCAACGAGCAAGACACCGCGCCGGGAACCCGACGCCGCCGTGGCCCAGACGCCTGTCGACATGGCACTGAATCACTGGCCGCCAGAGGCCGTCGTGACCGCCGCGACACCGTTGACCTCGGATAAGCAACCTGATCCGCAAGCAGCCATTGGGGCCGTTACGCGCGCCGAACCGGTGCCCACGCCCACCCTGCGCGCCACTGCCCCTAAGGATCGAATGCAAACCGCTACGGTAACAGCGCAAATTGAAACGCTCAGCGCTGTGACGCCGATTGCACTGCCCCCCCTTGAAGCAGAGGTGCAGCCAGAGACGTTGACAGCGGATGAACTGGACCAATTGGAGGTCACGCAATCCCTGCGTCCAAAAGTGCGCAGCCGCGCCTTTGAGCGGCGGAACAAGCCTGACGATTCGCCGCCCGCGCCTCGTCGTGTGACGCGCGCTGAACAGGCAACGCCTGCGCCCCGCGGCAATCAAGCGCAAACCAATGCGAGGGCAGGGCAAACAGACGGCGCGGCAAATGCGGCGGCATCACAACGCGCCACCGGAAATCAGCGATCGGCCAACGCGGGCAAAGCCGCCGTGTCCAATTATCCCGGGAAAGTCGTGCGGCGCATCCAGCGTGTCCGTAGACCGAGGATCAAGGACGCGGGCGCGCCTGCTGTCGTCACATTCCGCATTGCCGCCAATGGCGGCTTAAGTGCGGTGGCGATCCGGAGCAGTTCAGGCTCGGCCAAACTGGATCGGGCAGCCATCCAGATGATCCAGCGCGCCGCACCATTTCCGCCGCCGCCTCCGGGTGCGCAAAGATCATTTAACTTGCCGATATATGGAGGGTGAATAAGCCCATGGACCATGCCTCGCCGCGCGACGGGCGCAAGATATGACCCACTATCTGACCGCCCTGTTTGGACCGTTGGCCGCAGCTTTTATGGCCGGGGCCGTTGCAATGTCGCCAGTGGAGGACGCGCAGCCATTGTCTTGCGACACTGTCGCTGATGACCCGGTCCAGCAACCGGCCTACCAAGGGGATCTGGGGGCGATGGCATTCCTCGGACAGCAGTCAATCGAAGACGGATGTTACAACCACACCCAAGCAGGGGGCATGCAGAATCTGCAACGCGACGCCACGGCAGGGCATAGCCCCGCGCAATCTGTTCGGAATGCGCATGGCTCGCCGATTTCGGCCTGTGCCGCCTTGCTGATAATGATGTTGTCCGGTGTGGAGGACCCCCATTTGATACCGGGGGCATGTGATTAGGCCTGGGTTTCCGACCTAGTCCGCCGCGATTTCCTGAATGACCGAAAACCCTTCGAATTTGGGCGCGCCCTGGTGCAGCTTGGCTGTGCTGCCTGCATCCTTGTGTGCGGCGCGGAAAGCGTCGGACCGGGTCCAGGCGCGGAACGCCTCTTCGGACGCCCAAACGGTGTGCGAGGCGTAGAGCCGTGTGCCGTCTTCTGCCTCGGGACCCTTGAGCATGTGGAATTCGACAAATCCGTCCATGTCCTTGAGGTGGCTGTCGCGTCCTAGCCAGAGATCTTCGAAGGCTTGCGCATTGTCCGTGGAAACGGTGAAGCGGTTCATTGCGATGTACATTTGCTGTCCTCTCAAACCTGATTAAGAGCCACGAGGTGGTTGTCGAAAGCTAGGGGGTGCGTGGCCAATAGTGACAGGGCATTGTCCTTGAGACTGTGCACGCGGCCTGTGCCATCAGTGACAAGGCAAGTGCCGTCGGGCGCGGCGCAGAGCCCACAGACATCCGTCGCCCTGACAGCGCCCGTTTGCGCACCCTCGCCGTTAAATACAAAGGTTGTGTTGCCACGCGGGGCGGAGGCGGCGTAGTGGCCCTGCCCAAACGCGCTGACACTGCCGATATAGCCGTCGAGGCCGAAGAGGGTGGCATCATCCATCTGGGCTTGCGTCAGGGTGCCGGTACCTTCGTAAAGCGCGACCAGTGGCGGCGCATCGAACGGGTCGCCCTGCCATTGGAAGCCGCAGACTACATTGCTGTCGGGCGCTGCTGCAATGTGGCGCAGGGAATTCTGGTGCAAATTGCCAGGCAGTTCGCCGAAATCAATAAGCTGGCCGGTAGTGTCGAACAGCGCGAGGTTGGGGCGCATGGTATCGAGATTAAGCTTGTCGCGCCCTATGTTGGGATGCGTGCGGATGCCCCCATTGGCAACCGCAAGCAGACCATTGGGCAGGCGCAAGATTTCATGCGGGCCAATGCCTGCGGAGGCGAAGCTGTCCAGCCGCTTGTAACCGGCGCTACGGTCCCAAACACCGATCCATCCTTGGCCTGTTGCGATGTCGTTTTCAGGCGTAAACAGAAGTGTCCCGTCGGATGAGAACGCGCCGTGACCGTAGAAATGGCGGCCCTGCGGCGCGTGCAGCGTTTGAGTGACGTTGCCGCGGGCGCAGTCAATGACCTTGGCAAAGGTGCCGGGGCGGCGGGCGATGGCTACAGCTTCGGCCACGTCTGGATGCGCGGCAGCGGCGTGACCGCGCGCGGGCAAAGGGATTTCAAAGGTGGCGCCACCTGAGGCCGTGAGACCCACCAGCACGTGTTGGCCATCCGGGCGCATGGCGGCGCTGAGCGCAATGGGGTTACCTGCGGCGGCCCAGCCAAGCGTGGGTGTCAGAGAGGCGGATGTCAGTCCTGCGAGGAAAGCGCGGCGCGACGGCATCAGTCGCCGTCGAGGCTGTTGAACCCCGCAGTGATGCCCAGGGGTTTGCCAATTTCCGTGTTCACGGCGTTCTGGATATCGCGCACGGTGCGCTGCAACGCCTCGACCCGGATACGACGGAGTGGATCGGACACGCCGGCGAGCGCAGGATCATTGAGGGCTGACGCCAATTCCTGCGCTTTGGCAAAGGCAGCGCGGGTGTCGGTCAGGTCGCCGTCGATCATGGCGGTGGCAAGGTTTTCCAACGCGGCCAGCGACAGCTCGATATGGTGTTGCGACCGCTCGGACCGCCGCGCTTCGGCGCGACGGGGGCGGGGGCGGTCGAATGTGCCAAGGGGGCGGCCAAGGCGTTGATCGTGCAGGAATTCGAGACCAGTGGACAGAGCGGTGTAGAGTGCGCGGCGCGTTTCATCGTCGTTTTGAAAGCGCGTATTGCCGTCGGTTCCCGCGGTGGTCATGAGCCTTGCAAAGGCAGGCCAATCGGCAAGGATTTCTGCGGACTTGTCTGCTAGCCCGGTGGCGACCACTTGGGTCAGTCGGCAGGCATAATCTGCATCGCTTTGTGGCTCGTAAAGCAGCCGTTCGAGCGCTGTGAACCCTTGGGCAGCGGCGGACACTTCGGCCCACGCAGCAGGGTCGTCGACAATTGGGTCTTGGGCCGCGATAAGCCGCCCCAGCGCCTTGCCGGTACTGTCCTTGGGATCCGGCCAAAAGGACATCTGCAGGGTCAGAGCCAGATCCTCGATCGGCCCAAACTGGATGTGACTGATCGAAATCCATGCGTCGTAGGCAGTGTTGAACCCCGGACGTACTGCCTCGGGCGTACAATCTGCGGCAGCATCCGAGGCGAGATCATCCGTGGCCTGCGCCAACGCCGCGTAACCGGGCAGGATATGCGTGTCGATGGCGCGTTGCACATCTGCAAAAGCGGGCAGGGCGGTCAGGCAGAGTACAAGGGCAAGGCGCATGTCAGAGGCTTTCAAGGAAACGGATCAGGTCGGCGCGGTCGGGCGGCGGCATGTCGATGACCGACCGTTTGTGCGGCTCGGCCTCGCCCCCGTGCCACAGCACGGCTTCGAGCAGGTTGCGGGCGCGCCCGTCGTGCAAGAAGTACGTGTGGCCGGACACGGTTTCCGTGAGGCCAATGCCCCAAAGCGGCGGCGTACGCCATTCCTGCCCGTTTGCACGGGCTTCGGGCCGGTTGTCGGCTAGCCCCGGCCCCATGTCGTGCAGCAGCATGTCGGTGTAAGGCCAGATCAGCTGGAACGACTGTTCCGGCTGACCGTCGAGCCGATGGGTCACATGTTTGGGTGTGTGGCAGGAAATGCAGCCGGTTTCGTAGAAGACCTGTTTGCCGCGCAGGACCTGTGGGTCGTCTGTATCGCGCCGCGCGGGAACGCCAAGGTTGGACGAGTAAAATGAGACAAGCTCGAGGCCGACATCGCTGATCTCGGCATTGTCATGGATCGTGGTGTTGCCATTGGGTGCGGCGCGGCACTTGGTTTGCAGATCGGTGCAGTCGCCAGAGCCCGCAGGGAAAAGCGTTGTCGAAATGCCGATGTCACCTGCTAACGCGCCGGCGGACTGCTCCCAAACAGAGGGCTTGCCCGCTTTCAGCCCGAAGCGGCCCAGCATGGGCACGCCATATTCGGTGGACATGACGATTTGGGGACGCCCCGAAACGCCGTCACCGTCAGCATCATCTGGATCGGCCAAAGCGAGGATATCGGCGGCAGGGATCGCATCGAGTAGGCCAAGGCCGATCATTTGTGGTGCGATGCGCGGGCTGATCATCGCGTCAGGATGCAGTGCGCCGTAGCCCAAGTTTGTCAGATCGTACTGGGGCGTTCGCAGGGACGCAGTTTCATCACCTGAAAGCTCGATCACCTCTTCGGTGTAGGTGATGCTGATATTCGCCTCTGCCGGGACGCCTGCGATGGAAAAGTCCTGGATCTGGCCGCCGTAGGCCGGTTCCGGCTGCGTCGCTATATAGTCCTTGATATCGTCGATTGTGGCGCCGCCGGGTATCGAGATGCGCATCAGCATTGATGTTGCACTGTCTTCTGGTCCCTCAGGCGGGTGGCCGCGCCCGTCCTTGAGATGGCAGCGCTGACAGGACCGCGCGTTGAACAGTGGTCCTAGTCCATCGGACGCCAAAGTGGATGAGGGGGACGACACCCAGAGCTTTTTGAAGAGACCGTTGCCGACCTTGAAATCGAGCTCTTTTTCAAAGCTGATATTGCCCGAGGGTTGCGAAAACGCGTTGCGGTTGTCGATCACGCGCACGGTAGCCGCGCCAGCCGGATTGCCTTCGAATTGCTCGGGTTTGGAGAAATCAGTGGTGGGTTGGATCACCGCTGTGATCCGCTCTTTCTCCGCGTCCGTTCGGGGGATCACGGGCAGGTGTAAATCTGTGAGATCAGCAGCAGCGTCCAACGGAAATGACAAATTTCCGACAAATACGATCAAGACTATGGTTGCATGGCGGATCATGCCTTATAAATATACTCAGGAATTTTGAATGGCGAGGTGATTCCTGCCTCGTGCGCGAAGAGAGACTGCGACATGGTGCCCGTGCAATTGGATTTGGTGGCCGACGCGCGCCCCGCGCCGCCACAACGGCACGTGTCGGATACAGCCTTTGCCTATCTCAATTTCTTGCGGTTCGTGTCGATGTCCTGTCGCGTGAAACCGCGCACGGACCTGTTTCAAGCCTGCGCGCTGCTGCATGTTGACCGGTCTGCAAGCCGCGAAGCGCATGCTGAGGCGCTGATGCGGTGCTTGGGAGAAGCGCTTGGAAAACAACCACGATTGCATTCTCCTGGGACCGTTGAGATGTCTTTTGACGAGAATTGGCTGGTTCAGTTGGGCGAAGCTATTGCGCGAGATGACGATGGCAGTACCGCCTTTTTGCTGAAGTCTCGTGTGCTTCCCGAACATCGGCGACTGGTCCGCTTTTTGGTCGGGCGGATTTCAGAGTGTTTTTCTCTGTTTTAGAACAATTCTAAAAAACTCTTGCTTCCCGCTGTCCCTTGCCTAGGTAACCGTGGGCAAGCCAGCCAGCAATGTGCAAGCCAGCGTCAAAAACACGAGGGAGCTTGGGATGACCCAAACAGCTTTAGCGCTGTCTGCCGACGCGCGTGCCGCCATTGTCGAAGCGCTCAACCAGTCTGTCGCTGAAACTGCCGTCACAACGATGTTGGCGCAGAATTTTCACTGGAACGTCAAGGGAATGGCATTTGGTCCTTTGCACGAACTGTTCCAGAAAATCTATGAGGACCACTTCGTCGCGCAAGACGATCTGGCCGAACGTATCAAGGCGCTGGACGCCCACGCCGAAGGGACGCTGGTCGGTATGCTGGCGCGGTCCAAGGTCAAGGAACATGACGGTCACGCGACCGACAAAGAGATGATCAAAATGATGCAAGAAGCCCAGGAGATCCTGGCGGCCACCCTTGCCGGTGCCGGCGAAACCGCTGCTGACGTAGGTGACACGCTCACCGAGGATTTGTGTATCGCCCGCGGGCAGGAGCACGAAAAGTTCGCGTGGTTCCTGCGGTCGCATCTGGCCTGATCGTTTTCTGCCTTTGAGCGCAGGGAGCCACCCAGGTTCTCAGCCACCCGATGCGGTAGCCAAGAATCCAGGCAGCAACCGACGCAGGGTCTCATTGACCCGGGGGCCAAGCCACGTCTCTCTCACAGCGGCGCTGGCTTGGCCCTTTTTTATTTCGATCAGTTTAATGCAGCGGCCGCCGAAAAGGGCGGCGCGAGCTTCATCTTGTCCACACAGACGGCTTTGTCCTCGAACCCAACATCGATACGGCAAGCGCCGATGATCATCTTGTAGGTTTCCACGTCCGTATCAGTAGCAGAGCAGGGGGCATTCGGTGTCTCGAACGTGGCGGTGGCCGATGCGCCGGGGGCCACGTTGGAGAAGGATGCGCCCTTGGACCGGCCCACTTCTGTTTCACCAACATAATTCAGAAAGAAGGCATTGATTTCAGTCAGCGGCTTATCCGTGCTGTTGGTCAACTCAACCGTGATTGTGCAGTAGTAGTCCCGTTTGCCAATTTCCTGAAGCGCCAAGGTATACTCGGCGGCAGCAGGCGAGGCACAAACTGCAAAGCAGGCGATCAGAGGCAAGCGCACATCGGCTTCCTTATGCGACGTCGCGAACGGCGGCGACCGGTTTCACCTTTTTCTTCAGGCATTTGCGCATATACTGCGGTGCCCAGTGTTTGTAGCGCCCCAACCTGGACTGCTGGCCCACCAGCATTTCCACAAAGGCCTGGCGATGTTTTTCTTTCTTGAGCTCCTTGAACAGCGACTTCTGCGCCTCTGTCATGGAACAACCGATGCAATGACCTTCTCGCTTGAACTTGCAAACGTCGATGCAGGGGTTTGGGGTCTTGGCCACGTGATACCTCGCCGATGGAACAGTAGCTGGGTCGTCCGGTCAAAAATTGCAACGCGCGCATCGGACCATGCGGTGTGCGGTGCGCGCGCTGGCTGCCCGAGAGAACAGCAGGGTGCGGCCCGTTTTCTTGGAAAAGCACCGGGCCGCACAGGGGAGTGCGTTACTGGAACACCGCGTCAGGGTTGTCGAGGCTGTCGGAGCCCTCGATCTCGATTGCATCGACGCCCAGGACTGCGACGGCACGTTCGATCGACCGGGTCTGGTCGATCAGCGCGTTGACGCCGCCCATGATCAACGCCTCACCCGCTGCGTTGCCGCGTTCCAGCATGGAGTCATATGCAAATCCGGATTCGGCGGCGATTTTCATTTCCAGCATTTCGAGCACGGCTGTGTCGAGCCGGGCCTGCATTTCAGCATCCACGCCAGCATCCTTTGCAGCCACCAGCGACGCCAGCGATTCACCTGAAACGATCGAGCCATCCACGCGGGTGTAGCTGCCCAGATAGACGTTGCGGATGCCCACAGCGTTGTAGAAGTGGTCGTTGTGGGTGTTGTCGGCGAAGCAGGAATGCTCTTCTTCCGGGTCGTTCAGCATGACGCCAAGGCGCATGCGCTCGCCCGCAGTCTCGCCATAAGACAGGGATCCCATGCCGGTCAGGATCGTGCTGATCCCGGCGTTTTCGTCTGCGGTCAGTTGGGCGCGGGCGTCCCCGTTGTCCTGCCATTGCGCCACCATCCATTCCAGATCGGACACCAGCAGCTCCGTTGCCGCTGTTAGATATTGGGCGCGGCGGTCGCAGTTCCCGCCTGTGCAGGCATCACCTTGGGCATAGTCAGTCCAAGGGCGATTGCCGGCACCTGATCCGTGACCATTGAGGTCTTGGCCCCAGAGCAGAAATTCGACGGCGTGATAGCCCGTTGCGACGTTTGCTTCGACGCCATCAGCTTCGTGCAGTGTTTCTTCAAGCAGGGTTGCAGTGATTGAGGATGCATCAACGGTTTCACCCGAAAGAGTGAACGACGCATTGGCCACCACATTCAGCACGGCGTATTCGTTTTCATCTGTGGCTCCGCCATAGGTCGCGTCCACATAGTCGATGAGGCCTTCGTCCAGCGGCCAAGCATTTACCTTGCCTTCCCAATCATCGACGATCGCATTTCCAAAGCGATAGACCTCGGTCTGCTGATAGGGCACGCGGGCCGCCAGCCAGGCTTGCTTGGCGGCTTCGAGCGCTTCGGCTGAAGGCGTTTCCGCGAGTGTATTGACAGCGGCCAGCAGCGTTTGCGCCGTTGTGAGGCTGTCGGAGTATTTTGCCAAGGCAATGTCAGCGTAATTGTCCAAAACGGCAGCCTTGTCCGCGAAGGCGGGAGCGGTCACCAAAAGCACTGTCCCAAGTGCCGTGGTCATAGTTAGTTTCATAGGTCGATTTCCCTTTGTGTTTTTCTGACGGATTAGTGCAGACGGACGGCACGCGTCGCGTCTATGGGTGAGTACGGTGCGTTCGCGGCGCGGTGTATCCGGCGGATGGTGTCGCCAACCTCGCCTGCCAAAATGGCGATGTGCTCGGCATGGGCTGGACCGGACAGAAGCGTCGCGATCAAAGCCGCATCGTTCAGGTGCCCGTCCGAGGCTGTACGAATAAGATGCACTAGCACACATTCGTCTGAGCCGACGCAATTGCAGCCGACTTGGTGCCGCACCAATGGTCGGTTGGCTGTGTCGACGATTTTTTTCATTAGTCTTTCAAAATTTGCCCACGCCTGTTCTGCGTCTGCCGCGGGCAATGCGCCGGTATAGTCTCGACGTGCGTGGCGTTGGCCATCTGGTCCTTCACACCATAGTCGCAGGTTTAGCACGACATTGGCTTCCCAAGAGTCCATGCTCTCGAGGGCAGCGATGGCTGCGCCGCCGCGTCGGTAATGAGCATGCGTCATTTGTTCAGGATCAGCTTTCCAGCGCGGGTGATGCGCAAGTAATAGATTTGCCCATCCAGCACGATCGACGCCTGACTGCCGTGTTTGATCAAATCGCGAGCATCATAGGTGTCAATTTGCTTTCTATCGGGTGCTGTCGTGGGCTTTGGGACGTCTGTCATCATGTTCATTTTGTCCGCTCCAGATGGTCGAGCATCCGCTCGACGTATTGGTCCGCCGGAACATCTCCATTCATCACCTCCCGCAACAATTCCTGACTGCACGGTTTCTCGCAGAGCTTGTTTTGCGCGGCGTCGCGGTCAGATTTGTCGGGTTTGACCATGTCTCTGCTCCTGTCGGATCGGTGCGTCCGGGCTGCCCAAGGGTCGGGTGGCTGAGACTCGCTGAAAATATGTTGATTATTTTTATCAGGTACGTCAATCCTGAGTATTACCGTAAGGAAAGAAAAAAGGCGCGGAGAAACCGCGCCTTTTCAGAATCCTGGCAGAATCTGGCTTATTCCCAGCCGACCTCGTTAAAGATTGCCTGCGCTTTGGGCACGTTGTTGGCAATTGTCGTCGCGTCGAGGTCATCCGGACGAAACAGCCCAAGGGTTGCGACCGAGGGGCTGATCGCGACACCAGGAACAGCAGGGTATTCGTCGTTGCCCGCCGAGAAGTACTGCTGCGCTTGCGCAGAGGCGAGGTACTCGAGGAACTTGATCGCGTTGTCCTTGTTCGGAGCGTTTGCTGCGACACCACCACCTGACAGGTTCATGTGCGCACCTTCACCGTTCTGCGCCGGGAAGACCCAGCCGATATTTGCGCGCGCATCTGCGGGCAGGCCATCGACGTCCTTACGGATCGCGCGAGCGAAGTAATAAGTGTTCGAGATCGAGATGTCGCATTCCCCCGACACGAGGCCGCGCAGCTGGTCCGTGTCGCCGCCCTGAGGGTCACGTGCGAAGTTGTCGACAACGCCCTGAGCCCAGCCTTTGGCGGCTTCTTCGCCGTGGTTGGCGATCACGGATGCCAGAAGTGTTTGGCTATACACGTTCGAGGACGAGCGGTGGCAGACTTTGCCTTTGAAGGCAGGATCGGCCAGGTCCACGTAGGACTTGGGCGGGTTGGCCACGTCGTTTTTGTCGTAAAAGATGATGCGCGCGCGCTGGCTGAAACCGAACCACTGGTTGTCTTCATCCTGAAGGTTGGCGGGGATCAGATCCTCGAGCGTACCGCTTTCGATCGACTGCAACACACCTGCATCTTTGGCGCGCTCAAGACGCGAGGTATCAACGGTCAGCAGAATGTCCGCGGGCGAATTGGCGCCTTCGGATTTCATGCGCTCGATCAGCTCATCGGCCTTGCCTTCGATCCGGTTGATGGTGATGCCAGTTGCCTCGGTAAAGTCGGAATAGAGCCGCTCGTCAGTGTCGTAGTGACGCGAGGAATAAAGGTTCAACTCGCCTTCCGCGACAGCGCTAGTGCCGGTGACAGCCGCAACCGCCAGAGTGACGAAGGTGGACTTGGTGGTCATGGAAATACTCCCTGTTTTCCAGAGCAATTAATCTTACAGAAATCGTCAATTACAGGAGTCTGGGCGTATGACAACCCTTCCCGATAGAAATTGTCAGGAATCACTTGCTAAAACCCGACTTTTTCGATCATATTTCCTACACCAAGCCGTAGCACGTGCTGCACGCCCGGTGATTTCATTCCCGGTCGGAGCATGCATGTGTACCTTGATCCTCTCTCATATCGGTATCTGCGGCGCCTCTTGCGCGGTTTTGCA